>CANFBW010000001.1 GCA_947444925.1 Flavobacteriales bacterium
AATGCCAATCAAAAAACAAAAGATGTTTACGCTTATTTGCGATCCAATTACGGTAAAAATATTATTTCGGGACAAACTGCATACTGGAATGAATTGATTGCCTTAGCAGGTAAAACACCAGTTGTAAGAGCCTTTGAATTTCAGCATTACACTGTGGGTTATCCTTATTTATGGAGCAATCAAATCAATGGACAAGTTTTTGGTTGGGAAGACGATGGCACTACACAGGCGGCAATTAATTGGTACAACAGCACCGGTGGAAAAGGGATAGTTACGTTTCAATGGCACTGGCATTCGCCATCAGGTGGAACCGTGGGCACCAATACCTTTTACAGCAACAGCACTACTTTTGACGCAAGCAAAGCCGTGCAGTCCAATACCGCTGAAAATACCGCGGTTCTTCGAGACATTGATTCTATAGCAGCGCAATTGAAACGTTTGGAGGCAGCGGGAGTTCCCGTGTTGTGGCGTCCGCTGCACGAAGCCGGTGGCGCTTGGTTTTGGTGGGGTGCAAAGGGATCGGCGGTGTGTTTGCAGTTGTACGATATCGTGTACAATCGATTGACGAATTACCACGGCCTGAATAATTTAATTTGGGTGTGGTCAACGCCTGAGTCGGCTTGGTATCCGGGCAATGCGAAAGTGGACATTTTGGGCTATGATTCTTATCCCGCGGCATACAGTTACATTACGCAGAAATCGGTATTCGATCAGCTTTTTGACATTGTGGGCGGACAAAAAATAATCACCATGTCGGAGAATGGACCCATTCCCGATATTGATCAATGCATTGCCGATGACGCCATGTGGTGCTACTTTTCTTCGTGGGCCGACATGGTGGCATCAAACAACACCACTCAGCACATCACTGATGTTTTCAACCACAACAATGTCATTACTTTAGACAATGTGCTTACTTCGGTAAATGTCATCAGTGAAAACGAAGTGGCGCTTTACCCCAATCCTTCAATGGCTGGAGGATCTGTAAACATTTCGTTAAGTGGTAAAATCAACAGCATTTCTGTATGCGATGTTTTGGGCAGAAGTGAATATTTCACCACTAGTATTTTCACCACGCAATTGAAAGGATTGTTGGTGGTCAAAATAAACAGTGATCAGGGGAGTCGTGTTTTGAAAATGCTTGTTGAATAGCCGTTTACAGTGTCAATGTAACTTTGTCGATGTTTAATTGTTTTAAATTGCGTTGGCGCCATGCCACTTTGGATTCGGGTGATTTTTAATTGAATTGTATTTTTCGGAATTAGGTCGGGGGACTGTTCTGTATTTTCTTCTCAGCTGATTTTACGCAGCTCAACTAACTTTTGTGTATAGCATAAATTTCAAGCATAATTTTTTATTGTGCTGATGTTGCTTTTCTGTTGCGTTCATTGAGCAGCAGTGGGTTGAATATGTTTTAATTGTAAATGTCATGAAAGGGTTTGTACATCGTTTTTTTTTAGTCTTAGTCGGCGCAATTTTCATTGGCAAATTTTTGTGCGCGCAAGTGCCGGTGAACATTAATTCAGGAAATCCGAATTTCCCTTTTCCGCAGTTTTTAGAATATTCAAAAGGAAAAACCTTAGCGAAATACAATGGGGAAGGGGTAACGCATGCCGATATGGAAAAGGCGATGCGCGAGGGATATCAAGTGATGGCGAATCATTTTCGATATACAGGTGCAAGTGCTGGAGGAGTGCAATACATTAAAGGAAATTTAGGTTGTCCTTATGATTGTGCCGAAGGAGAAGGATATGCCATGTTAGCCGCTGCTTACATGGGCGATCAGGTGACGTTTAATGGTTTGTGGATGCGTGTGCATGACGATATGGTTACTAAAGTGCCGCGTTACAGAGACGGCATTAAAACATGGCCTACTTACCGCTATGGCGTTCACACGATAAAAGAAGGAAGTGGTGATGCGGCCGCCGACGGTGATTATGATATTGCATTGGCTTTATTGGTGGCGACCAAACAATGGGGTTCATTGTCGGGTGTTACCGTAAACAATGGAAGCGGAGGAACTAAAAACATGTCGTATTTAGAAGAAGCAAAAAACATAATCACTGAATTGGCCGACACAGTGGGGATTGATGATGGCAGTGGAAATGGAATTGATGGTTATCTATCGGGACACATCGGTCACGATGGTTATCCTAAAGGAGGAAATACTTTCGGAGAAAATACCGATTGGGGATTATTAAATGGTTCTTTCAGACCATCTGTAGAAGTGCCGAGCAATGATTACAATCAAGATGGTTTTGCCAGTTATATTGCTCCGGCTTATTTTCGTTCTTTCGCTACATTTTTGCAAGCCAATGGCGGATCACCCTGGTGTATTGAACAATTTAAACGAGCCGAAGCATCTACTGAATGGCTCATGGCGCAAAGTTATGTGCAAAACCGTTTGCCGTACGCAGGGGCTTACGATGTGCAAGGGACTAGTGTGGTTTTTAAAGATGGTGATCCAACACAAGGGAAAAGCAAGGGAGAAGCTTTTAGAATGCCGTGGCGAACGATATTAAATTATGTGTGGCGTGGTGATGGAATTTACAATTGGAATCCTACAACGCATCAGTACAGCTTAGGAACGAATACGGCAATGCACGACAATGCAAATCGTTTGGCTTCTTTTTTTAAAAATCCCGGTGTTTGTTCTTCTTTAGGTTCATCGCCCGATCCGGTTTCTACCACAGTAAACCATAAGGGAATTGCCCAAATTGTTGACAATATTTTGGGCAGCGGAACCATGGTGGGACCCGATAAAATAAATTTTTCGTTGGGCACTGCATCTCCTTCAGCGGTTGCTTTTGGTGATGAAACATTGATTGCTGAGTTGTACCGTCAGTGTGAACTGAAATGGGACGACGTGAATAAGGGACTGGCAGAAAAAGACACGATTATCGTGGAAAGTGAATCGGAATATTTTCACGGTTGGTTTAGAATGCTTGGAATGATGGTGCTTTCAGGAAATTATCACGCTCCGGAAGATATTGTGGCGGGCGCAAATATGAAAGTGTATGTGTCGGTTGACAAAACTTTTGCCTTTACGGGTGATCAAATTACCTACACTGTGGATTACCGGAATTACGGAAAAAATGATGCCAGTAATGTGGTCATCAGCATTCCCGTTTCAGCACAATATAAAGTAGTGAACAACGGTGGAGGAACTTTGTCAGGTTCAAATCTCATTTTTAATATTGGCGCTGTTCCTGGTTTTAAAAGCGCAACAGGTATAGCGCCAACTGCCGGTAAAAAAACTTTTACGGTGAAAGTGCTTAGCCCAAAAGCAGTGGACAGAGTTTGTCAAGTAGCAACAATCACAGCGAGCAATGGTTCTGGCTGGACCAGCAACGAATATCCAAACAATGCCACCTATAACATGCAAAGAAATTGTGTGGATATTTTGAAAAATAGATCTCTTGTTGTTGAAAAAACTGCAGATAAAACTGAAGTGAATCCGGGCAGCGACGTGACTTTTACCTTGGTGGCCAAAAACTCTTCGGATGGTGGTTGGTTGAACGGGGGTAGAAAAAATGTGAACTTTTCTTACGCTTATGCTGAGGCTGGTCCGAACTCCTATTTTCATTTGTTTAGAAACTGGAACAATGCGCAAGAAGCATACATTAACTTAGCGAATTATAGAGTGTCGTATTTCATGTTCGACAATGTGAACAAAGGAATCTACAATGCAGCAACAAATCCATTTGGGTGGACTTTAATTGGAAAAAATTTACAAACAGGATTGCTGGCCGATTTCGACTTCAAAGGGCAGCCTATACCGGTGGGAGACAACGCCGGAAAAAAATGGGACCAACGGTTGATCATTAAATTTCCTGCCGATATCACTGCGCCAACGCACGCGGTATTATCGCATTTGGGCAACAGGTATCAATTGCATAAAGGTGCGTTGCGTCCTATTTGGTATTCGGTGCAAATGGAGTCCAATCCGCCAAGTGCGTTGTTTTCAGGAAGAGTTCAAGACGACTGGTCCTACAAATCTTCTTCGTTTAAAATGGCCGTTGGAAGCGGTGCCGAACCCTATTTTTTAATCGGTCCAAACTATGCTGATCCTACCTCAAGTGTTGGCTTAGTAATGGATCGATTTGATAAGGATGCGTGCACGGCAATTTTTACACCCGATAAAATTTACGACAAGTTGTTGGTGGAAGAGTTTGATGGATATACCTGGAGACGAGTGTCGGGAGAGGGTCCGCTTCCCGGACGAGAAATGTACGATGTGTTAATGGTGGATACTATTCCATTGGATTTCAAATTCGTGAAATTTACCGACGATACTTTAGCTGGAGTAAAAGCTACAATGACCGTTTCGGGCGGCAGAGAAATTGTCAAGTGGACTGTTCCGGTCATGTTGGTAGGCATCTATGGCGATATAAAATATGTGGCGAAGGCGCAAGGTACTTGTCCGGGAATGCCCGATAACAAAGTAAGCAATACGGTTTGGATTTCATCGTCTACCGATTCACCAACATCTTCTTCGGCTGAGGTTAAGCTTACTTGTGCATTTGTGACACCGCCAGTAAGCGGTACAACTATGACAAAAATATCCGACAAAGCCACTTATACTTTAAATGAAAATATCAATTACACAGTAAAATTTAAACAAACCATTGGCACTACTTCGCGACCTGCTATGAGCGATGCAACCCGCTGGTCGGAGATTGATGGATCGGCTAGTGATTTACCAATTTTTGGTGCTGCCGCCATCGACTTCAAAACAAAGAACGCCCTTTTCATTAAAGAGAAATATTCACACGGAAAAAACGGAACGTTGATTGCAGAAATTGATCATGATGGACAAGAGATTTTTGGATTTGTATTTCGCTACAAAAGTGGCCAGCGGCCGGCCACTGCTGTTCAGGGAATTTATGTGGAAATGCAGTTGGCTTATTGGGGAGCAATGGCAGGAATAAAAATTTGGGAGAATGGCGTTTTAAAATATACCGTTGCACCCGAAGCTTACGCTGCGCCATTTGATAAAGCCAAAATCAAATTTGAGTTGATTGATGGTACCTTGAAATTATGGCTCAACGATATTGCCGGATTGCCATTTAAAACCTTTACGGGATTTACTTCTACTGATGCTGGTTTTGCTGGTTTTGCGCAAGGTGATGCAGCAAAAAGCAGCAGCGTTTGGAGTGCTCCAAAGATATTGAATTGGGATGCACATTTTGATTCGGCTTTTGATTTAGAGGTGTCGGATCCTTTGCCAACTTCCGTTACTTTTGTAAGTGCAAGTGCCTCGGGTACATACTCTGCTCCGCGAGTAAAATGGCCAAAACGTGCTGGTCCGGTTTTATACAACGATTCAGTAGAATACACTGTAGTTGCGAAGTTAACTGCCTGTCCTGCCAACGGAAAAATAATCAATATCGCTTATGTCAATGCTTTTGGTTTAACAGTTGATTCCATCGGTGCACAAAATGTAGCAACGTGTGGTGCTGTGGTGAGTACTTTGTTGCCTGGAAGCATTGGCGCTAAGCAAATCATTTGCGGAGGAACAACTCCTAAAAAAATAAATAATTTAACTATAGCAAGCGGAGGTACACCTCCTTATACTTACCAATGGGAATCGTCATTGGATAGTTCGAAGTGGGATCCTATTGCATCGGCAACCGATACTGCTTATGCGCCTGGAGTGCTAGCTGCTACTAAATATTTCAGGAGAAAGGTGACTGATGCAACCACCTTTGCTTACACTGCAGGACTGAAAATTACGGTGAGCGGAACATTGTCGGCAGGAATAATTTCTGCAGCGCAAATTATTTGCTACAATCAATTGCCTTCAAAATTAACCAGCACAGCCGATGCTTCGGGCGGAACTCCTCCATACAATTATCAATGGCAAGCGTCGGCAGACAGTTTGGTTTATGTCGATATTACTGCTGCAACGGCAAAAGATTATGCTCCTGCGGCGTTAACTGAAACGCGCTGGTACCGCAGAAATATCACCGGTACTTTGTGCGGAACAATAAGCACCTTGCCAGTAAAAATTATCGTGAATCCTGATTTAACTTCAGGTAGTGTTGGTGCTGATCAAACGGTGTGCAGTGCAGTGAGTCCCGACAGTATTAAAAATATTTTATTGCCCACAGGAGGAACTGGTGCTTATAATTTTCAATGGCAAACGTCGCCTGCTAATTCAGCTTGGACAGCCATTACGGGAGCTACATCAAAATCATATTTACCAGCGAAATTGCCGAGCACAGCGTATTTCCGACGAAGAGTAATTTCAGGAACTTGCGATACTGCGTGGAGTGCTTCTGTGAAAGTTGATGTTACGCCAAGCGTTACGGCAAATGTATTGGTAAATGATCCCGGTGCAATTTGTAGTGGTGAATCGGTGGTGCTTGAAGCAACTCCAACTATGGGAGGATCTGCACCAGCGTATCAATGGTATTTGAATGGAGTTGCAGTGGTTGGTGCAACAACGGATACCTACACTTCCAACGCTTTAAAAAATGGTGATTCGTTAAAAGTGATATTGACGTCGAATGAAAAATGCGTTTCCAATTCTCCAGTATCGTCCAATAAAATATTGATTTCTGTCACTTCAGCCTTGGTTCCAAAAGTGGCAATTGCATCGGATCAAGGAACTGCAATTTGCGCAGGAACATCAGTTAAATTTTCTTTGGGAATCAGAAGTGGACAAGGGAATTCGCCTACTTACAAATGGTTTTTAAATGGCGTGAATACAGGTCTTAGTGATACCTCTTATTCTCCTTTAAGCATTAAGAATGACGATAGTGTTTATGTTGAAATGACGAGTAGTTCAACTTGTGCTTCGGTAAAAACAGTGAACTCATCAGCATTGAAAATGAAAGTGAATAGCAAACAAAATCCCGATGTGCAAATCACTGCTGATAATACAACTATCTGCAGTGGAAAAGCGGTGAACTTTAAAGTGTCGTCAAGAGCAAATGCAGGAACAACGCCTACTTTTCAATGGCAATTGAACGGAGTCAATATAGTAGGTAAAACCGATAGTATGTTTAGTAGCACAACATTGAAAAATGGTGATGCAGTGAGTGTGATCATGAAGTCAAATGCAACTTGTATTAACAAAACAAGCGACACCTCTAATGTTGTTCCTATCACGGTGGGTGCAGGAGCAGTCACAGATGTTGTTGTCAATGATCCTGGTGCAGCGTGCGCAGGAACTGCCATTGCGTTTAAAGCAAGTGTTCAAAATGGAGGAGCAAATCCGTCGTTCGCTTGGCTAGTAAACGGAGTTCCTAATGTAAGTAGTGACTCAAATTTCACCACTACTTTTAAAAATAGTGATGTAGTAAAAGTTGTTGTGACGAGCTCGTTAACTTGCACAGCAAAATCAAAGGACACTTCTAATACAGTGACTATAAATATTATTGCTGCTCCAAAGGCTGCTGTAATTTCTTACAAAGGGCCTTTTTGCAAGGGCAATGCAAGCGCAAATATGGATGTTGTTTTTGGAAGTGGTTCGTTGGGTGTTTTTAGTTCTGCAACTGGTTTAGCAATTGATGCTGCTAGCGGCAAAATTGATATTGTGAATAGCACAGCAGGAACTTATTCAGTAAAAAATAAAGTGTCAAATTCTTGTGGTGGCGATAGCAGCACAACTACTGTTGTTGTTAACGATGCTGCTGTGGCTGATGTCAGCTATGATGGACCATTTTGCCAGTTGGCAGGTACTGCAAATCCCGTTTTTGTAAATGGAGGTATAGGTGGTGTATTTACTGCAAAAGCGGGATTGAAATTAAATGCTTCTAGTGGCGCAGTTGATTTGTTGGGAAGCAGCGCAGGAACTTATATTGTGACCAATACCATTGCACCGTTGGGTGGTTGCGCGCAGATAAGTGATACTGCTTTGGTGGTGATTTATCCAAGTAGTCCTAGTGCTAATTTTTCTTATTCCTCCTTATCGTTGTGCGCGAGTGCAGGAAGTGCAAAAGTGAAATTAGCATCGGGTGCCAGCGCAGGCATTTTCTTGGCAAGTCCTGTCGGATTAACTATTAATTCTGTTGATGGAACAATTGATTTAACAACAAGTTCGGCAGGTAAATATACCATTACAAATGATATTGCGGGAGTAGCGGGTTGTGGTTCAGCGAGTGCAACGCAAAATGTAGAAATCAGCCTTCCAGCAAAAGCTAATTTCTCCTATCCTGATAAGGAATATTGCAAAGATTCCATCTCGATTTCCCCAATTTTTAGTGCTGGAAGTATTTCAGGAAAATTTAATTCTTCAGCCGGATTGGTGATTGACTCTGTTTCGGGAATTGTAAATATTGGCGCAAGCTCAGCAGGAATTTATTACATCAGCAATACCATAGCTGCTGTAGGCGGCTGTGCTGTAATTATTTCAAATGACACGCTGGAGATTTTAAGTGCTCCGCACTTAAAAGTTTCTGATGACCTGAAAATTCCGCGTGGCAAAACGGTGCAATTGCAAGGGAGTGGTGCCAGCACCTATTTGTGGACTCCAGCAACAGATTTGTCTTGCACCACCTGTTCATCGCCTAGCGCAAAACCTTCCGAAAACATTACTTACGTCGTAAGCGGGAGCAATAAAAATTGTTCGTCGCGCGACACGGTAAACATTATTGTAGAAGACTGCAGTGAGGTGTTTGTTCCAAATGCATTCAATACAAAAAGTGTGCATGAAGAGAATGCTAAACTTTGTGTTTACGGCAGCTGTATTGAAAGCATGCATTTGGTGGTTTTTGATAGATGGGGTGAAAAAGTTTTTGAAACTAAAGAGCAGTCTCTTTGTTGGGATGGATTATTTAGAAATGTAAAAATGAATTCGGGCGAATTTGTTTTCGTACTTGAAGCCGTATTGATTGGTGGTGAAGTGGTACATAAAAGAGGGAATTTAAGTTTGATGGAATAGTATATGAAGAGCGTTGTTCTACATTCTGCTTTGTTTTTGTGCGCGCTGCTGGCGTGTCGTTTTGCTTGTGCTCAAGATCAGCATTTCAGTCAGTTTTACACTGCGCCCTTAATGCAAAATCCTGCATTGGCCGGCTCGTTGTACGACATGCAGGCGAACATTAATTACAAAAGACAGTGGGGAACTGTAGCCGAACCTTTCTCAACCAGTTCGGCTTCGTTCGATATGAAATTGCCGGCTAAAAAAAGATTGAAAAACAATGTGGGTGTTGGCTTGAGTTTTTTTAATGACAACGCAGGGCTTTCAAAATTGCGCGCCGACGCGGTGCATTTTAGTTTTGCATACCACATTAAATTAAGTGCGAATGGTAGCTTGAGCGGTGGTTTGCAGGGTGGGTTGGTACAGCGAAGCATTGATCCTGCTAAACTGCAATGGGGCAGTCAGTACAACGGAAACTATTACGATCCTAATTTGCCTTCCAATGAATTAACCGGTATTAATACGAAGCTTTATATTGACGCTGCAATGGGTATTGCTTATGCGTACAACAATCGATCTATAGGGTCTAAAGTATCGAGTAATAATTTTGTGAGATGGACACTCGGTCTCTCCGCATTTCATGTCAACCGTCCCGATATTTCCTTTACGCAATCTATTGATCCCTTGCACATCAAATGGGCAGCACATGGACAAGGATTGTTCAGTGTAGGAAATTCGAATTTGGCCGTGGCGCCGGGATTTGTGTTGTATAAGCAGGGGGCGGCGCTTGAAATTTATTATGGCACTTTGTTGCGCTACGGTATCAAGCAACAAAGTAGATACACGGGATTTGTCAAAGGATCTGCTTTTTCTGTTGGTTTTTTTCACCGCTGGGCAGACGCATTGGTTTTTGTTTTTCAATATGAGTTTTCCGACTACCGTTTTGGCATTAGTTATGATGTCAATCATTCTGATTTATACAGCGCTACCCAAGGTTTGGGGGGCTTTGAGATTTCGGCGAGTTATATGGTTTCAAAATCTAGTAGCGGCAGAATGCGCCGATAGGTTAAAGATATTGTACAGGTGGTTTATTTGAAGTGTTTTGTTTTCGCTCCAGCACAGTTTTTTATTTAACTGCGCACACAGTATGTAAATAGTGGTGAATCAGAATGCCAGCGACAGAGGAAAATGGAATATGCCGCAACGCAGCAAAGCCGATAGAAGAAATTCCCTTTGCTTTTGCTACATTTAGGGCAGAAAAATTAGCCCATGTCATCAGAAAAAAAACTATTTCTCATTGATGCTTTCGCCATCATTTTTCGTTCGTATTTTGCATTCGGAAGCAATCAGAGATACAATTCAAAAGGATTAAATACCTCAGTAATGTTGGGTTTTACCAATACCTTACTGGAAATTTTGGCCAAAGAAAAACCATCGCACATTGCCATTGTTTTTGATCCGCAAGGCAAAACATTTCGCGAAGATATGTTTCCTGCTTACAAAGCGCACCGCGATGAAACACCCGAAGACATTAAGAAAGCGATTCCTTATATTTTTAAATTGGCCGAAGCCTTCAATATTAAGTCGGTAGTGGTGCCTACTTTTGAGGCAGACGATGTGATCGGTACACTTGCCAAGCGTGCCGAAACAGAAGGTTTTAAAACGTACATGATGACGCCCGACAAAGATTTCGCGCAACTCGTTACGGATAATATTTTATTGTACCGTCCTGCAAAAAATGGCAATGCTGCCGAGGTCTGGGGCATCAAGGAAGTATGTGCTAAATTTGAAGTAGAAAGGGTAGAGCAGGTGATCGATATTTTGGGATTGTGGGGCGACTCTGCCGACAATATTCCAGGTATTCCGGGCATAGGAGAGAAAACCTCTAAAATATTAATTGCAAAATATGGCAGTGTTGAGGGATTGATTGCGCACTCGCACGAACTCAAAGGCAAGCAAAGAGAAAACGTAATTAATTTTGCTGTGCAAGGTTTGTTGTCTAAAAAATTGGCGACCATCGAACTCAATGTTCCGCTTGATTTTGGTACCGATGAATTGCTGATGCGCGATCACGATATTGAAAAAATTACAGAGCTTTTTAATGAGTTGGAATTTAAAACGCTTGCCGAAAGAATATTGGGTCGTCCTAGCATTTCTTCTCCGATAAGTGCGGTACCTGTTGCCGAAGCACCACTTGTAAATAAAAAAATAGTTGCTGCTCAAACGGCCGGACAGATAGACATGTTTGTGATGGTTGAAGACGAAATTGTTCCTGTTGTTCCAGTAAATTACAAAACGATTGCCGACGTTGCACACGACTATATTTTGGTCAATAGCGACGAAGAAATTTCGAAATTGATTGAAATTCTATCGGCTCAAAAAGAAATTTGTTTCGACAGTGAAACCACCTCTATCGATTCACACATTGCGGAAGCGGTAGGCTTGTCTTTTTCTTTTCAAGCGCACAAAGCATGGTACGTGCACCTTCCAGAAGGTGAGCTTGGAAAACAACGCATATTGAAATTTAAAGATTTGTTTGAAAATGAAGGCATTTCTAAAATAGGACAAAATATAAAATACGATATCAATGTGCTCTTGCAATACGGCATTGAAGTAAAAGGAAAATTGTTCGACACCATGCTTGCGCATTATTTAATTGAGCCCGACATGCGCCACAATATGAATTATTTGTCGGAAACTTACTTGGGTTATTCACCGTTGTCTATTGAAACACTCATTGGCAAAGGCGGAAAAAATCAACTCTCCATGCGCGACGTTGACTTGGATAAATTGGTGGAATACGCCGCTGAAGATGCCGATGTAACGTGGCAGCTCAAAAAAGTGTTAGCGCTGGAATTGAAAAGCGAAACTCAATTGTTTGAAGATATTGAAATGCCTTTGGTGCATGTGCTTTCAAAAATGGAGATGGAAGGAATTAAAATTGATATTGCTGCATTGCAAGAATTTTCAAAGGATTTACAACGGGATCTTCTTGAAATTGAAAAAGGCATTTATGCTGCTGCCGGCATGCAATTCAATATCAATTCGCCCAAACAAATGGGCGACATATTGTTTGAAGTTTTAAAAATTGACGAGAAGGCAAAAAAAACCAAAACGGGGCAGTACGCTACTTCAGAAGATGTTTTGCAAAAGTTAGTGGAGAAGCATCCCATCATTCAACAAATTTTGGATTACCGTGGACTCACGAAATTGAAATCTACATATGTGGATGCGCTGCCAGAATTGGTAAACAAAGAAACAGGTAAAATTCACACCTCCTACAATCAGGCGGTGGCGGCTACTGGTCGACTCAGTTCAGTGAATCCCAACTTGCAAAACATTCCAATCAAAACAGAAAAGGGGAGAGAAGTGCGCCGCGCTTTTATCCCAAATGAAGAAGGACATGTTTTACTGTCTGCCGATTATTCTCAAGTTGAATTGCGCTTGATTGCTGAACTTAGCGGCGATGAAGACATGATCGCTGCTTTTCAAAGCGGTCAAGACATCCACTCGGCAACAGCTGCAAAAGTTTTTAATGTCCCGTTGGAAAATGTCGACAGAGAAATGCGTGGTAAAGCGAAGATGGTCAACTTCGGAATCATCTATGGAATTTCTGCTTTTGGTTTGGCACAACGCCTCAATATTTCGCGCACTGAAGCCAAAGAAATAATCGACAGTTATTTCAGTAAATATCCGCGCATTCGACAGTATATGGACGAGAGTATAGCCAACGCTAAGCGCGATTTGTTTGTCACCACTTTAATGGGACGCAAGCGCTATTTAAAAGACATTAATTCAGCCAATGCGGTGGTGAGGGGTTATGCCGAGCGCAATGCCATTAATGCGCCCATTCAGGGTTCTGCAGCTGATATTGTGAAGAAAGCGATGATAGACATTCAACGTGAGTTAGACGCAAGCACATTGAAAGCGAAAATGGTGCTACAGGTGCATGACGAATTGGTGTTCACCTGTCCGATAGAGGAGGTGGAAATGCTGAAACCTATTGTCAAACGCGGTATGGAAAACGCGGTCAAAACAAGAGTTCCCTTAGAAGTTGAAATGAGTATTGGTAAAAATTGGCTCGAGGCACATTGATGTGCTTCAATTGCCTTTCACAACCTTGATTTCAGAGAGCATTTGTGCCTCGTTATAAAGTTGGAAACTGTAAGTTTCGTTTTAGAAAACCTTTTTGGAAGATCGTTCGCACTTGTCCTCCTGAGGTACTCTGAAGGATCTATCGCCACTTCCGTCACTGTACTACGATAATTATGGCATTGATTTCATCTCTTCAAAAGATGTTTTTTGGGCGTAAGTTTGTGCTTTGTCAGTGTTTTTTTAACGAAATAGTTTTGCTAATCCGAGCGTTAGTTGGCTTTCACTACTTTGATTTCTGATAGCATTTGTGCTTCGTTATAAAGTTGGAAACTGTAAGTTCCCTCTGCATAATCTTGCATGTTGATGCTGAATCGGTTTTCGCCCTCATTGCCAAAAAGCAAAGCTTTGTACACTTGCTCACCTGAAGTTGAAAATACTTTTAAATAAAAGGTTCCGGCATTTTCGGTGTAAAATATAAAAGTGGTGCTATTGCTCGTTGGATTAGGAAATGGCGTGAGATGCGTGAGCACCACAAGCGGATTGGAAATAGATAGCACTTTTGATTCTTGGGGTGTGCCATCGAAATCGTATTCTACCATTTTATAGTAGTTGATTCCCGGTCGGGGAGAAGTATCCGTAATCGCGTAATGCAGTATTTTATTGCTGTTTCCGGCGGCGCGAACCGTTCCTATGAGTTCCCATTTTGTGTCAATTCCGCAGCGCATAATGTCAAAATAGTCACTGTTGATTTCTGAGGCGGTTGACCATGAAATGTCGACTGATTGATTGTTTTTTACAGCGTCAAAAGCGATCAATTTTACAGGTAAGGCAGCTGTTGGAACGATTTCGCCTGATGCCAATTGGGTGGAGGTGTAATTGGATCCATTCGAAACTCTTGTGAAATAGATAGCTGCTTTGTGTGTGGCGTCGAGCCCCGCCGATCCTCCTATGAAAAATTTAGGATCCGATCCTCCGGCTAAAGTGCCGTTGAAATTGTTGCCTACAACACCCCAATCAATGATGCCTAATTTCTTGCCAGTCGTCCAGGTAACGCCATTACTTGCTGATGCGGTCAAAGTGTAGTTGCCCGATGGTAAGTCCAAAACGGAGTAGGCATTGATCATAATGGTTCCTACCGTTTCAGAAAAAGCGCCCATGACCAATCTGCCTCCATTGAAATAGAGTTGACTGGCATCGGGGATGGTGTTGTTTGTTCCCAAAGTTAATTTTCCGGCCGTGATTTTGGTAGCACCCGTCCATGAGTTACCGGAATGTGCTAAGTTAAAATTACCTGTTCCTATTTTGTTTATTGCTCCGGCTTGAAAGGAGGAAGCGCCACCTTGACCATCGTTTACACCTGCACCAGTAGTAATAGTACTATTTCCATCGTTAATGGTTATCGTTCCTCCTGTTGTTGCACCTGTAGTTTGAATAAGATTAGACAAGGTGATTCCACTTGGTCCTACGATCGTTATATCACCTCCTGTGGCCGCACCTGAACCGGTTGGTGTTCCAGCATTGGCATAAATTGGTTGAGATATATTTAAAGTAGTGCTAGCGCTTACGGTTACGGCGCCTCCAGTTCCACCATTTTTATTGCTACCGCCTCCTGGATTTCCACCCGTTGCGGTAATTGAATTTCCAATAGATAAGGCTCCTGATGAAGAAGTGATGCTAATAGCACCACCATTTCCGCCATTACCTGAACCTGAATTTCCTCCTGCAGAAGTAATGGGTTGGGTAAAGGACACAGTGGTTGCAGCAGTAATGGTTATTGCGCCTCCATTACCACCAATACCACTGGTAGCTCCTGCGCCTCCTACTGTGGAGATTAAGTTTCCAATGGAAACAGTTGAAGACGTGGAAGTAATATTGACAGTGCCACCTGTTCCACCTGCGCCTGAAGTGCTGCCTACTCCTCCTTTGGCATACATAGGTTGATTAATTGCAACAATAGCTCCTGATAATGTGATTGCGCCACTAGTGCCACCAGGTCCTGCACCACCGCCACTTCCTCCCGCGCCACCAGTAACTGTTACTGAGTTTCCAATAGTTACAGTTCCGCCCGAAGAAGTACAAGTTAAAGCGCCTCCTACACCTCCTGTTGTTGCTCCACCAGTTGTTGCTCCACCAACAGATGCGACGGGTTGACTAATGTTTACGCCAGTAGGTCCAGTCAATACAATATTAGTAGCAGGATAACCAGTTCCTGCATTGGAGCCAGGTGTAAAGGTGATCGATTGTCCTATGGTGACACTTCCTGCTGCAGTAATGGTGAATGTAAGTTGTGTGGTGCTGGTGGTTGCTGCTGTAATTGCTGTAGTAGAGTGGGTGACGTCTCCATTTTGACTTCCGGCGCCACTGCATGCGGTGCGGATGGTGACGCTTCCCGCTGTGAAACCACTTCCTATTAGTCTGTTTTGGATGTCGGTATAAATGATCACGGCACTATTTGCACTTGGAGTAAATGTGTAAACACCACCGCTAAGGGAACTCCAAGAACCATTGGCCGTAGGTGACGAATAGCTAATGGATACATTAGCGTTTCCTGAAGCAACTAAGGTGTTTGTCGAAAAAATAATCGCGCAAAATGACGCAATAAATTGCAAAGTGAGTTGGTGAAGAGCTTTGCGAATGTGGTTTATTGATTTTCTCATGGCCGTAAATTTTAGACATCACTGCAACGTGAATATCCTTCTCAATTTTACCGGTATGGAGGGCTTTTCACTTTGAATATTCTATAAGTGGTTGCGAAAGCAAGGCGAGTGGTATTTATTATGGGCTATTGTGTATTTATTGTTAAGTTTAAATACACAGCGCCAGCTTTTAGCTGTAAAAAAATTTATTAAAAATTGATTTACAGATAAATAAGTGGTTGTTCGAATTTAATGAGCACTTGTCATTTTGGGTTGTTTGCTACGTTTGCGGATTGCTTTTTACTGACGTTTTAAAAGCGCCATGAAAAATCCGTCGTAACCGTCTGTTTGTGGAAGAATGCTTTTTTGCTCGAGCAATGAAAAATGCTGTCCTGCCTCAGAAGTCAAAAAAAGTGCAATTTGTTTTTCATTTTCACTCGGTAAAATACTACAGGTAGCGTAAATCATTTGTCCGCCAGGTTTGCAAATAGCGCTGTAGTTCTGAAGTATTTGCTGTTGCGTATTTGTGATTTCTTTTAGGAAATCGGGGGTTATTTTCCACTTTGAATCGGGTGTTCGGCGCAGCACGCCGAGGCCGGTGCAAGGGGCGTCGAGTAGCAAGCGGTCGGCGCTGTTGTAATGTTTTTTGATGCTTTGTGTGCTTTCAATAACTTCAACCACAATGTTGCTTGCGCCTGCGCGCTTGCTGCGTTTTTGCAATTCTCTCAGTTTGTTTTCTGATACATCCATCGCGGTGAGTTTGCCTTTGTTTTGCATCAGTGCCGCGAGGTGTAAAGTTTTGCCGCCGGCTCCTGCGCAGGCGTCAACAACGGTCATTCCTGGTTGAACATCGAGTAGGGGAGCAACGAGTTGCGAGCTCAGGTCTTGTACCTCAAACCAGCCGTCTTCATAACTTTTGAGGTGGGTGAGTTTGGCTCGTTTTTCGAGTGTGAGTCCATCTTTCAACTCTTTTTTCACCAATATTCCTTCTTTGTACAAGCTTTGAATGAGTTGGTCTCTATTTGTTTTTAGCGTGTTGGTGCGCAGTGAAACACCTGTGCTTTCGTTGAGCGCGTGAAGGGTAGGCGCCCATTGCTCTTTCAATTCTTCTTCGCCAATTTCATCGAGCCAATCGGGAATGGATTCTCGAATTTTGCGAATCTTTTGCAATTCTTCGTTTTTGCTGAGGATGGTCGCTTTGTCTGTGTTTTCAAGTTCGGGGAATAGGGGCAATTCTTCGTTTTGCAACGTCCAATGTATGGCGAGGATGTGCCACCAATCGAGTTCAGTTTTGGGCTCGTGACCTAAGTTTTCATACAGCAAACGGTACCAACGCACCACGGAATACACGTTGTCGGCTATAAAGCGGCGGTCGCGACTTCCCCATTTGCTATTCGATTTCAGCAAACTTTCCACCACGCGATCGGCTTGCTTGTTTTCTTGAAAAATATGTTGAAGCGCTTGTATGGCGGCCAAAACCAAATTGCGGTGTACTTTCAAAATGCAGTTTTTATATTTCTTCGTGCAAAGTAAGAAAAATGTAGTGGTTTCATTTGTTTTACGCCTGTTTTATAGTAGAATCGCTTTTCGGTATTTTAAATTTTTTCGCCCTCAATCGTGCCGCTTGATTCAAGTTTAGGGCGGTAGATCCTTCGGAGTACCTCAGGACGACAGATGCGAACGATTTTCCAAAAATAGTTTTCGAGAAAGTCTTTCGTCCTGAGATTTGAGAATGGGAGTAGAAACGAGGTTTCGGTCTTTGAAGAATCTATCCCCAATTTCTTTACACTATTGGTGTCAATTTTAAATTTATTACAGCGAAAATTTCTTCATATTTGTTCTAATGAAGCGCATACTTAATTTTATTTTCTTGTTGACTACGGTTGCCTTTGCGCAAAACAAAACGCCTGCGGTAGTTTTTAGTCAAACCACATTTAATTTCCACAAAGTTGAAAATTGGATTTCGCGCATCGACACTATTTATTTGACGAACAACAGTGCCCAAAAGGTTTTTTTGTTGAAGCAGCATTATCCCCGAACTTTTGAAATTCGTTTTCCAGCCGAGGGTATTCCTGCCGGACAAACCCGAATGATGGAGGTAATATACAATCCTATAAATATTGGAAAATTTAATGCCTCGGTGGAGGTTTTTCACACTGCAGCAGTTAAGCCCGTGGTGCTGAAATTTGAAGGAGAGGTGCTGAGTTTTGATGCTTTTTCAAGCATCGCTTGTCCGAGTTTTAGCAATCCCACGTACAAGCGTCCTGAGTTTGATATTGAGATAACGGTGATTGATTCTGCCAGTGGCAAAGTGTTGCCGAAAGCCAGCGTGGAAATTTGGAAGGGGGAAGGGTACACAACGCATCAAAGCGATGCTTCTGGATTGGTGAAGGTGAAGTCGAACATTGGAAAACACTATTTTTATGTGGAGCGCGCCGGCTACGAAAGCAAGGAAGCACAAGGCTATTTCAATCCTAAGTTGCGGCATATGACCATTGCTTTGGTGGCAAAGGACGAAGAAAAAAAGGACATTGTTTTGCCTCTTCCTAAAGTTGACAAAATTGACAAAGTTGAAAAGGTGGTGGTGGAGCGCAGGCCAGCAAAAATGGAAGAATTGCCACCTATTGATGCCAGCGTTTTTTCTATAGCGAATTACAAAGAGAACAATTTGGTGTTTTTAATTGATGTTTCGAAAAGTATGGACGGCACCGATCGCTTGCCATTGTTGAAAGTTTCGATGACAGCACTCACCCGCATGCTGCGACCAGAAGACAAGATTACCATCATTACTTACTCCGACGATGTGCTGCTGCAGTTGCCGTCGACATCGGGACGCGAAGTAGAAAAAATTATTGCCGTGATTCAGTCTTTAAAGGCAGGGGGTTCCACCGCTGGGGACCAGGCGATACGCATGGCTTACGACTATGCGCAAAAAAGTTTTATCAACGGCGGCGTAAACCAAATTGTGATCGCTACTGACGGTGGTTTTGACGGCTTGGGAAAAACAGGAGATCAAACATTGGCGCTGATTCGCAAAAAAACAACAAAGAATTTGCGTTTTTCGGCCTTGACTTTCGGACAAAATAAATTGGGTAAAAAATTCATTGCACGATTGACTCAAGATGGCGGTGGTTTTTATTTGTTTATTGAAAACGAAGAGCAGGCGAAAATCAATTTGCAGGAAATGGTGAAGAGCCAAGGTTTGCGAAAGTAGTTTTTTGATTCTACTACCTTCTTTTTGCAAATGGCCGAACCCCCGCAGAGAGATTAAGGCTTCTCAATTTTCATGGCCATCACAGGAATCAATGAGGTTAAGGCATTGACTGTAGTTACCAATACCAAGGTGATGAGTATGTCGCTGATTTCAATGTCGACCGGATAAGCGCTGATACTGAAGTTGGCGCCAATTTGAATAAAGCCGTAATGGTCTTGAAGCACGCACAAGCCCAGTCCGAGTGCTAATCCAATGACAACACCTACCACTCCAATGATGAAGCTTTCGAGCCAAAAAATGCGTTTTATTTGTCCGTTCGTTGCGCCCATGCTGAGCAAAATAAACACGTCTTTTTTCTTGTCGATGATGAGCATGTACAAAGAGCCAATCACGTTAAAAATGGCTAAAAAGGTAATGACAACGAGGATGAAAAGCGTGATCCATTTTTCGGTTTGCAGTGTTTTGAACAGAAATGAATTTTGTTCAAAACGTGTTTTTACATCGAAGCGATTGCCCATTAATTGCTGCAGTGCGATTTTACTTTCTTCGGCTTTTTTTGGGTCGCTGAGTCCGATTTCGATAGCGGAAGCCTGTCCTTTTTTGCCCAATAATTCATGCGCAAAATCTTTGTTGAGCAGCACGTAGTTGCCAAAATCTTCATTGATTTCAAAGGTGCTGCGCGGCAGTGCCGAAATGCTTTTGAAATATTCGGTTTGTATGCCCGAACCGCCTTCAAATACGGGTAAGTACAGGTTTAAAAAGGAGTGCGGATTGTCGGCATTGATGCCCAATTTCATGGCGAGCTGAATGGAAAGTACGGTGAATTGTTGTCCGTTGGCGCCAAGCACAAATTTTTTGTTTGCATTGTGCCCCATCATTTTTTCTATCTGGGTCATTTTTGCAAATTCAGGGCTGACACCCTTAAGTTTGGCGACTTCTTGATTGTCATCGTATTTCAGCAATACATTTTCTTCAATCGCTTCCACGTAGTATTTGACATTGGGAAGGGTGCGAATGCTTTTTTCAAGTGCAGCAGAAGTGGCAAATGTTTTGCCTTCCACGGCGGTAATTTTGATGTCGGGATCAAAATTGGTGTACAATTGCATAACGGTGTTGTTCATGCCGTTGAGCGCCGAAAGCACAATGATGATGGCCGCCGAAACGATGGATACAACGAGGATGGATATCCACGTGATCCAATTGATGATGTTTTTGGATTTTTTGGCTAAAAAATAACGCGATGCTATTTTGAGTTCAAAGTTGTATTTAGGTTCAAAGATCAATGTTCAGTGTTCAAGGTTAGCATACTTGCATGGTGGCATCCGATCATTTGTTGTAGTTCTGTTGTAATGTATGTTTTCTCAATTTGCCCACTCCGTGTTTTGAACTATTTTTTCTTCAACAAATTGTTGATTTTTTCGGCATAATCCAGCGAATCGTCTAAAATAAAGATGAGTTCAGGTATTTTGCGCAATTGGTGGCGAACGTTGTTGCCCAAGCGTTTTCTGATTTCATTGCTTTGTTCTTTCACGATGTTCATCACCAGATCACGTTCTGAATTCAATATGCTGATGTATACTTTGGCGACAGACAAGTCAGGCGCAATGCGGGCTTGCGTCACGGTGATAAAGGAACCTCCGAAAAGATTTTTACTTTCTTTTTGAAAAATAATTCCCAATTCTTCCTGAATCAGCGCCGATATTTTGTTTTGTCTTCTTGAATCCATGGCTTAAAGGTAAATAGTAAATAGGCAAAAGCCAAGAGAAGGTTAAAAGTTAAAAGTAAGGGCGAACAATTCTTATATTTGGCAAATGAAGAATTTTTTCAAGATTTTGCGCTATGCCTCGGGTTACAGAAATTATGTGTGGCTCACGGTGTTGTTTAATGTGCTGTACGCCATTTTCAATCTGCTTTCTTTCGCTTTTTTTATCCCTGTTTTAGAGATATTGTTCGAAAAATCATCGGCGGTAGATTTGCAAAAGTTTTTGGCTGAAAACCCCTACCACGGCGTAAACATCAAATCGGTGCAGTATGGAATGCAGCAGTGGACTTCTGAAATTATTTTGCAAGCCGATACGGTGGCCACGGGTAAGTCGAATGTGTTGCTCTACGTTTCAGGTATTATTGTTTTGACGTTTTTACTGAAAAATGCTTGTCGTTATTTTGCCATGTTTTTCTTGTCTCCCATACGCAATGGTGTCATTAGTGATTTGCGCCAGAGTATGTTTCACCAGGCCATGCGTTTGCCACTGTCGTTTTTTAGCGACGAAAAAAAGGGCGACATCATGTCGCGCATGACTTACGATGTGCAGGAGGTTGAATGGTCTATTATGGCTTCTATGGAAGCTATATTTCGCGAGCCTTTGAGCATTGTGTTGGTGATAGGTTCTATGTTTTTTATTGATGTGCAATTGACGCTCTTTATGCTATTGTTCACTCCGATTTCTATTTTGGCCATTGCTTTTTTAGGCAAGGGTCTCAAGCGCACGTCTACAAAAGCACAGGACAAGATGGGCGATATTTTGTCGATGATGGAAGAAATGTTGTCGGGACTCAAAGTGATCAAGGCATTCAGCGCTGAAAAATATACGGGCGATAAGTTTGAAGAAAACAACAACCGATTCAAAGAATTGTCGATACGACTTTTTCGCAAGCGCGATTTGGCCTCGCCCTTGAGTGAGGTGCTGGGCATGATTACCATTGCTTCGGTATTGGTGGTGGGCGGTATGTACTTTGTTTTTGACGGTGACATGAGCGGTTCTATTTTTATTGGCTATATACTGCTGCTGTATTTGGCCATTGCACCCATAAAAAATATTGCTGGAGCGTACAGCAATGTGCAAAAAGGAGCGGCGGCGATTGATCGCATCAACAAAATAATGAAGGCCGAAAATAGCATTGTTGATCCACAAAACCCGCAAGTATTGAAAGGTTTTGAAAGTGAAATAGAATTCAAAAATGTGCATTTCGCCTATGAAAAGGAAGAAGTGTTGAGCAACATCTCTTTGAAAATTCATAAAGGAAAATCCGTCGCTTTGGTAGGACACAGCGGTGGCGGAAAATCAACCTTGGCCGATTTAATTCCACGATTCTACGATGTCACGCAAGGCGCAATTCTGATTGATGGAATCGACATTCGTTCGTGTAAAATTGCTGACGTTCGCGCGCTGGTGGGTGTGGTGACACAAGATTCTGTGCTCTTCAACGACAGCGTATTCAACAACATTTCTTTTGGTGGATCATACACCAAGGAAGAAATGGTGGCTGCCGCAAAAGTGGCCAATGCACACGATTTCATCATGCAGCTGCCCAATGCTTACGATACCATCATTGGCGACAAAGGCGATAAGCTGTCGGGCGGACAGCGCCAGCGTTTGTGCATTGCGCGTGCTGTTTTGAAAAACCCTCCTATATTAATTTTAGACGAAGCCACATCGGCACTCGATACCGCATCGGAAAAGTTGGTGCAGGATGCACTTCAAAAAGTGATGTCGAATCGAACTTCTATTGTGATTGCGCATCGCCTGTCGACCATTCAGCATGTAGATGAAATTATTGTACTCGACAAAGGTAAAATTGCGGAGCGCGGAAATCACGCTGATTTGATGGCGCAGCAAGGTATTTATTTTGAGTTGTGCTCCATGCAGCGCTTTGAATAGCGCGGTAAAAATAGCCGAGTCTTGGCGCATCATCAGTAAATGTACTGTTTTGCATTTCTGCTGATTTTGATTTTGTTAATGGTCGTCAGACCATCATTTATTTTTTTTCTTTGCCCTCGCGCGCGTTTGCAACGCGTGCGCATCTATTTTAAAGGCATTTAAATGCCAAGATAAATTCACACGCGTTGCAAACGCGCGCGAGGGAGAGTGCAGT
Organism: Flavobacteriales bacterium; assembly: GCA_947444925.1. Classification (GTDB taxonomy): domain Bacteria; phylum Bacteroidota; class Bacteroidia; order Flavobacteriales_C; genus JAHEZL01. Next base: position 22,688 of record CANFBW010000001.1, read on the forward strand.
CGCGAGGGATGCATTGTCCTTAAAAGTCATCTACTTTAATTTGTAAAACCATTGTCCAGAAAGTTGTGTCGTCTGTGTGTGCAAAATTTTTCGGCTACATCTGAAAAATTCAGCAAAAATCTCTCCCACAGATCTCATAGATTTTCACCTATCTGCAACTGCAGGCGAATGTGCGGGAGATTTTTTCCTATTTTTATCTCATGGCTGATGTTTTACATACATCTATAGAATTTTTAAAAGGCGTTGGTCCCAATCGAGCCGATGTGCTGAAACTCGATTTGCATATTTTTACCATTGGTGATTTATTGCAACATTTTCCTTTTAAATATGTTGACCGCAGTCAATTTCACAAGATCAATCAGCTGAATTCCGATCCAGTTTATGTGCAGGTCAAAGGGACGCTGTTGAGTATTGAAGAAGTTGGAAAAGGTAAAGCAAAACGCCTCAGTGCCAAATTGCGCGACGACAGCGCAAGCATTGAATTGGTGTGGTTTCGCGGTATACCATGGATGAAAAAATCGTTGGAACTCGGCAAGGAGTATATTGTGTACGGAAAAGCAAATTTATTTGGTGCGAAATTGAGTATCACGCATCCTGAAATGACTTTGTATTCCATTCCTGCAATGCAAGAGCTGAAGGGTTTGCAGCCAGTGTACAACTCTTCGGAGAACATGAAAAATAGGGGGCTCGACAGTAGGGGGCTTAAAAAGTTGATGGCTGTTTTGTTGCCAATGGTGAAAGGAAAAATACCTGAAACACTAAACTCAGAGATCATTGCCGATATGCAGTTTATGTCGAGAGATCAAGCCTTTCAGCACATTCATCAGCCCGCTAATTTAGAGATGGCGAACAAAGCCATCGCCCGTTTAAAATTCGACGAATTGTTTTATGCGCAACTGCGCATCTTGAAAATTAAACAAGGAAGACAAACTACTTATGCCGGATTTATTTTCGATAAAGTGGGCGATTATTTCAATGGATTTTACACCAAACATTTGCCCTTTGAGCTTACCGGTGCGCAAAAGCGCGTGGTGAAGGAAATTCGCAAGGACATGGGTTCGGGGCAGCACATGAATCGGCTCTTGCAAGGCGATGTAGGGAGTGGTAAGACCATGGTGGCCTTGCTCAGTATTTTAATTGCCCTCGACAACGGCTATCAGGCATCCATCATGGCGCCCACGGAAATATTGGCCAATCAGCATTTTGCTTCTTTTCAGGAATTGTTGGCGCCAATGGGTGTTGACGTGGAGCTATTAACGGGTTCAATAAAAGGAAAAAAACGCGAGGCTATTTTTGAACGTTTGGCATCGGGAAATTTGCAAGTGATTGTGGGGACGCACGCACTGATTGAAGATCCCGTTGTTTTTAAGAATATTGGACTCGTTGTAATCGATGAACAACATCGTTTTGGTGTGGCGCAACGGTCGAAACTGTGGAAAAAAAATACGCGTCCGCCACACATTTTGGTAATGACGGCGACGCCCATTCCGCGTACGTTGGCAATGACATTGTATGGTGATTTAGACACGTCGGTGATTGACGAATTGCCGCCTGGCAGAAAGGCGATTACTACGCGGCATTTTAACGATGGTGGACGCTTGCGCGTGTTTGGTTTTATGCGCGATCAAATTGCTTTGGGTCGTCAAGTGTATATGGTATATCCGCTGATTGAAGAATCAGAAGCGATGGACTACAAAGATTTGATGGACGGTTATGAAAGTGTGCAACGCGTTTTTCAGCCACCGCACTATCAAATTAGTGTGTTGCATGGTCGGATGAAATCAGATGCGAAGGACTTTGAAATGCAGCGTTTCAAAAGCGGACTTGCGCAAATAATGGTGGCGACAACGGTGATTGAAGTGGGGGTTAATGTGCCCAATGCATCGGTCATGATTATTGAAAGTGCCGAACGTTTCGGCCTCTCTCAATTGCACCAATTGCGTGGACGCGTGGGCAGGGGCGCCGAGCAATCGTACTGTATTTTGATGACTGCCGATAAACTCAGTCCAGATGCGAAACTGCGCATGAGAACGATGTGCGAAACCAATGATGGTTTTAAAATTGCGGAAGTCGATTTGAAATTGCGCGGTCCCGGAGATATTGAAGGCACGCGTCAGAGCGGAATGATGGATTTTAAAATTGCCGACTTGGTGCAGGATACACAAGTGATGCAAATTGCACGACAAAAGGCAATGGAGATTTTAAGCGATGATCCTGAAATAATCAAAGCAGAAAACAGACCGATCGCTGCGAAATTGACGGAATTAACTGATCCTAAAAGCAACTGGAGCCGCATCAGTTGAGGGTGTGATTTCGGCTTCGAAATATTTACTGAGGAACATCATGATTTCCTACTGATAATAGTGTAATTTTGCCACTCAATTCCAGTCTTATGTCACATAAAACGCACCTTCTTTTTTGTTGTTCATTGCTCGCTTTTGTGGCGTGCAGCACTTCGGAAACCATTCATCCGCAGCGCAAAAATATCGTTGAAACGGTGTATGCTTCGGGCAGTATCGTTTCAAAAAATGAGCACAGCGTTTTTGCTTTGATCAACGGCACTATTATTAAAAAGTATGTGAATGATGGCGACAGCGTGAAACGTGGACAGGTATTGTATGAAATTGCCAACGAATCGCAATCGGCAAGGTGGTCGGCTGCAAAGCAGCAATTAGAGAAGGCGATGGGTGATGCCTCTGGAAGCTCGCCTGTTTTAAATGATTTGAAATTGAATTTACAAAATGCTGCAGCAAAATACAGCATGGATTCGATGCTTTTAGTGAAGTACAAAAAGTTAATTGACAACAATGCAACAACGCAAGTAGAATACGATAACCGTGTTTTGCAAAGTGCTACCTCTGAAAATTTGTATCGTTCGGCTAAAGAAAAGTGCAAATCGGCTAAAAACGATTTGCATCTGGCTTTGGCAAACGCACAAAGTCAGCTTGCCGCCGCCGCCAGTGAACTCAATAATTTCATCATTCGAAGTGACATAGATGGCGTTGTTTTTAAAACTTACAAAGAAGAAGGGGAGGCGGTGCGTATGAGTGAACTCGTGGCTTTGGTGGGTGCTAAAAATGCGCGGGTGCTGAAATTGTCGGTGGATCAATTGGATATTGACCGCATTGCAATTGATCAGGAAGTGTTGCTTAAAACCGACATTACTGGAAATACTATTTACAAAGCGCGCATCAGCAGACTGTATCCTATGATGAACGAAATGGATCAGTCTTTTCGCGTTGATGCTGAGTTTAGCGAAGCGGTGACATTGCCCTTTGTGCATTCTTCGGTGGAGGCAAATATTATTATTCAAAAAAAGGACAATGCTTTGGTATTACCGCGCAATGTGTTGGTGAGCAGCGACAGTGTTTTGGTGAAGCAAGAGGGAAGTGAAAAATTGATTCTTATTAAAACCGGAATTCTCACTTTGGACGATGCCGAAATACTATCAGGACTGGATGAAAATAGTGAAGTGATTTTACCTGTTGAGAAAAAATAAAATGGCGTTACCCGTAAATCTTGAAATTGCTAAAACCCACTTGCTGTCGCGCAAAAAGCAGTCGATAGTAGCAATGCTGGGCGTTACTTTTGGTATTGCGATGTTCATTCTCATGATTAGTTTTATGAAGGGGGTGAACAAGTTTTTACAAGACACCATGCTGGCTTCAACTGCCGATATAAAGATATACAACGATGTTAAAACAGATTTTTCTTCTTCTGTTACGGCTGATTATTTTCAAGACAGCTCGCAGCTCGTTGTCGTGCGCCATCAAAAACCAAAGAATGTTAACCTGAATATCAAAAGTGCCGATCAAATTATTGCGGATTTAAAAGACAATCCGAAGGTACTTGCTGTGTCACCTATGTTGAGTTCCCAGGTATTTTTCAATTACGGTCCGGTGCAGTTGAATGGCATTATAAAAGGCGTAAATATTTTGGAGGAAATACGCATATTCGATTTGAAAGACAAAATTGTAAGTGGTCGTTTGGAGAATTTATTAACCAGCGACAATGGAATTGTGATGGGTGTTGGACTCGCAAAAAAATTGCATGTCAGCATGGGGGATATGGTAACTTTAGCTTCACCAACGGGTAATTCTATGCGCCTGCGTGTAGTGGGTACTTTTCAAATGGGGATGGCCATGGTTGACGATGTGAACAGCTATGTCAATATTGCCACGGTGCAGCAAATTTTAGGAAAAGACAACAGCTACATTACCACTATCAATGTGAAATTGAAGGATTTGAATTTTGCTTCTGCAGAAGCAATTTCCTGCGAAAAAAAATACGGTTACAAAGCCGAAAGTTGGGAGGTAACCAATGCTTCGGTACAAACCTCTAATGTGGTGCGCGACGTGCTTACGATAGTCGTAAGTGCAACGATGCTAATTGTTGCTGGCTTTGGTATTTACAACATTATGAATATGCTCATCACCAATAAAATGAAAGATATTGCGATTTTAAAAGCGCAAGGTTTCGCGCAGAAAGACATTATTCAAATATTTTTAACGCAGTCTATTATCATCGGATTACTGGGCGCCATAGCAGGATTGCTGCTTGGTTTTTTGCTTTCTTACGGGTTGTCGCGTGTTCCTTTTCCATCGCAGGGCATGGTGAGTTTAAAAACTTTTCCGGTAATTTTTGAAATTAAATATTACGTTTTTGGTGTTTTGTTTGGCGTCATTACAACTCTGGTAGCAGGCTTGATGCCGTCGATCAAAGCGTCAAAAATTGATCCTGTAGCCATTTTGAGAGGATAATATGTCAGAGATTTTAAAAACCATACAACTCAATAAATACTTCAGGGAGACCGAGGAGTTTCATGTGATTAAAAGCATCAACATGACGATCAATGCCGGCGAGTTTGTGACCATCACAGGTAAGTCGGGTTGTGGTAAATCTACCTTGTTGTACTTGTTGTCAACTATGGACAACGATTATGAAGGTGAAGTGCACATCAACAATACTAAGGTAACGGGTTTGTCGCAAAATGAACTTGCTGCTTTTCGCAATGAAAACATTGGATTTATTTTTCAATTTCACTTTTTGTTGCCTGAATTTACGGCACTGCAAAATGTAATGATGCCTGCGCTTAAGCTCGCCAAACACAGTAGGGCTGAAATTGAAGAAAGAGCATACGCCAAATTGAAGCAAATGCAAATGGAGGATTATGCATTGAAATTGTCGGGAAAATTATCGGGCGGACAGCAGCAGCGCATCGCTGTTGCGCGTGCGCTAATCAATGAACCCAAAGTGATCATGGCCGATGAACCAACAGGAAATTTAGATTCTGTAAATACTGGAATTGTCTTCGATATTTTTAAAGAACTGGCGTCGAAAGGAAATACGATTATTGCCGTTACACACGATAATGATTTTGCGGAAAGGTCTGATAGAATCATTGAAATGAAAGATGGGGAGATAGTGCAATAATTATTCACAAATGAACTTAAGGGAGTGCTCTTCCCTCTCGGAGGAGAGGGGTGCGCGGGCTTTGTGTGAATGCAGGGAGATGGATTTTTGTCGATTCATTTACAAGAGGCACATTCTTTTAGTCTGCAATGCAAACTGAAATCCATGTCATCCTCGCATTACAACAAAAACCTGAAGGCATTTGCCAAATCATTGCGCAATGATTCTACTTTACCAGAAATTATTTTGTGGTCGCGCGTTTTGAAAAACAACAAAACAGGTTATTCTTTTTTCCGTCAGCGCCCCATAGGAACATACATCGCCGATTTTTTGTGCAGAAAATTGAAGTTGATTATTGAGGTGGATGGATCGTCGCACAATGATGCGTTCGAGCGGGATATGCAACGTGACAAAGACTTATTGGCTTTGGGTTACCGGACGTTACGAATAGAGAATGAAGAGGTGATGAAAGATTTACTGAATGTAGAAAGTGTGATTATGGATGAAATTGAGAAAAGAGAAATAGAGATGGGTGTTCGTCCATCTCCCTCCTCCCCGCAAGACTAACACACCCCTCTCCTCCGAGAGGGAAGCCCACTCTCGAAAGTACATACTAACTCATTTAGATTTTCTGTTCTCTGAATTTTATAACCTTGAATAATGTCAAAGTGGTTATAATTAAGAAATAGGCAACTTCAATATAGATGGAATAAATAAAAGAAATATCTTTTGATTGTGTGAGAAAGTAATAAAGAAGTGCTGTGGTAACGATATTAAAAGTAAAATAGATGACATTGTTGGCGCTAGCGATAAAACTAATAATGTAAATTCCCATCGGTATGCAATAAATAGAAGTTTCAAACAGAAAAATCATTCCATAATACATTCCTTCTTTGAAAATTCCAGCTTCTTGATCCATAAATTCATGAATCATAAATAATAACCACAAGCCATTAGATACTATCGGTAACAAGTTTATCCGTGATGTTTTCGCTGCCTTTTTTTCCACAATTACTTCAAAATCCCCCTGCTGATCACCACTTTTTGTATCTCGCTCGTCCCCTCGTAGATCTGTGTGATTTTTGCGTCGCGCATGAGTCGTTCCACATGGTATTCTTTCACAAAGCCATAGCCGCCGTGAATTTGAACCGCCTCAACCGTAGTGTCCATCGCTACTTTAGAAGCAAAGAGTTTCGCCATTGCACCCGCTTCGGTGTAGTCGGCATGCTGGTCTTTGAGCCACGCGGCTTTAAGGCAAAGTAAACGGGCAGCGTTGATTTGCGTTGCCATATCGGCGAGTTTGAAGGCAATCGCCTGATGTTCAGAGATGGCTTTGCCAAATGCTTTTCTGTCTTTTGAATACTGCAAGGCCAGTTCGTAAGCGCCGCTGGCGATACCGAGGGCCTGCGAAGCAATGCCTATGCGTCCCCCAGAGAGCGTGCTCATTGCGAATTTAAAACCAAAACCATCTTCGCCAATTCTATTTTCTTTGGGAACTTTAACGTCGCTAAACATCAGTGAATGCGTATCGGAACCGCGAATTCCGAGTTTATTTTCTTTTTTACCCACCACAAATCCTTCCCAATCTTTTTCAACGATGAAGGCGTTAATGCCACGGTGGCCCTTGCTTACATCTGTTTGCGCAATTACTAAATAGGTAGAAGCAGAGCTGCCGTTGGTGATCCAGTTTTTAGTGCCGTTGAGCAGGTAGTAATCTCCTTTGTCGATGGCAGTAGTGCTTTGCGATGTGGCATCAGATCCAGCTTCAGGCTCCGACAAGCAGAAGGCGCCAATTTTTTCTCCCTTTGCCAGATCAATCAAGTATTTTTGTTTTTGCGCTTCGCTGCCGTAGGTTTCCAATCCCCAGCAAACGAGAGAATTGTTGACGCTCATGCACACCGAAACAGAGGCGTCGATTTTTGAAATTTCTTCCATCGCTAAAACGTAGGAGATGGCATCCATTCCGGCGCCGCCGTATTTAGGGTCAACCATCATGCCCATGAATCCAAGTTCTCCGAGTTTTTTAATTTGTTCTTTCGGAAAAGTTTGGTGCTCGTCTCTTTCAATAACGCCTGGTAACAATTCGTTGCGCGCAAAATCTCTGGCGGCTTGTTGAATCATTTTATGTTCTTCAGAAAATTCTATATTCATAAAGTAAATTTAAATCATTAATTTTTCACGGTGAAAAAATACAAGGTTATCGGTTTAATGTCGGGCACTTCCTTAGATGGATTGGATATAGCCTATTGTGAATTTACACAAAAAGATGGTGTTTGGACTTTTATTTCAGGTCCTGGTGTCACCATTTCTTACGACCTTTCCCTCAAAGAACAACTGCAAAACGCTCGCTCTTATACCGGCTATGAACTAAGCAAGTTACATGTTGATTACGGAATTTGGATGGGCGAGAAAGTAAAATTATTTATTGCGCAGCACGGCTTAGAGGTTGATTTCATTTCGTCGCACGGCCATACTGTTTTTCACCAGCCTGAAATTGGCTTGACTTTGCAGATTGGCGACTTGAATCATCTTGCTGCAATCACGCAAAAAACAGCGATAGGTGATTTTCGAACCTTGGATGTTGCCCTCGGTGGACAAGGCGCACCATTGGTTCCGATTGGTGACCAATTGTTGTTTGCGCAATATGACAACTGTTTAAATTTGGGTGGTATTGCCAATATTTCCTACCAAGAGCAGAGGAGAATGGCCTTTGATGTTTGTCCGGTGAACATTGTATTAAATGTTTTAGCCGAACATTTTGGAAAACCATACGATGACGGTGGAAAAATTTCAGCGGAAGGAAAAGTGGATGTTGATCTTTTGAATCGCTTATCTGTCGTTGAATTCAATAAACTTCCTGCTCCGAAATCATTAGGAATTGAATACATAGAAAAAAACTATTTCCCGATTTTAAAAGCATCGGCATTAAGTGTAAATGACCAAATGCGCACTTTTGTGGAATACATTGCTCAAAGTATTGTTGCCAACATAAAACCAGGTTCTTTGCTGGTTACAGGAGGTGGAGCGAAAAATTCCTTTTTAGTAGAAAGAATAAAATTCAATTTCAAAAACGGAGAAGTGGTGGTGCCTGAAGCGGCGGTGATTGATTTTAAAGAAGCAATAATTTTTGCCTTCCTGGGCGTACTGAGATATTTGAATTTACCGAATTGCTTGGCGAGTGTGACAGGAGCCAAGTATGATTGTAGTGGAGGGGTGATTGTGGTTCCTGGCGCGCGTTTGTAACGCGTGCCTACTTATCTTGGCATTTCAAATGCCTTTATAAATCCGCACGCGTCTGGAGACGCGCGCGATGTATGTGATTATAGATCCTTAAATTTTCGCCATCACCCCTTCGATCAACGACTCAAAAATCAATCGTCCATCAATGTTTGAAAGCTGATCGTCTGCAGCTCTTTCGGGATGCGGCATCATGCCGAATACATTTTTGCCTTTGTTGCAAACACCCGCAATATTGTCTAAAGCGCCATTTGGATTTGCGGCATCGTTAATGTTTCCATCTTTGTCGCTGTAACGAAAAATGACCTGATCGTTTTCGTTCAATTGCCACAAAGTTTCTTTGTCGGCATAGTACCTTCCTTCCTGATGAGCGATTGGAATTTTATAGGCTTTGTTTTTTTGCAATGAAGTACAAATCGCGGCATCAGCGCTTTGAGGCGTTACAAATACATTTTTGCAAATGAATTTTTGAGAATTGTTTTGCAAGAGTGCGCCAGGCAATAAACCCGACTCGCATAAAATTTGAAAACCATTGCAAACACCCAATACATATCCACCTTTGTTGGCGTGTTTGATTACTTCTTCCATGATAGGTGAAAAGCGCGCAATGGCGCCTGAACGTAAATAATCTCCGTAAGAGAATCCGCCGGGAAGCACAACGAAATCACAGCCTTTAAGGTCGCTGTCTTTGTGCCAAAGTGACTCCACTTCTTGACCCAAAATATCTTTTAAAACATATATCATGTCTTGATCGCAGTTGGATCCCGGGAAAGTAATTACGCCAAATTTCATTTGTCTCTAATTTTATTTGTTGCTCAGTCAAAGTGTGCAGCTTTTTAATATTCCATGTTAGGAATGATGCATAAGTCACTGCGCTTTATTTTATATCGCAAACTTAAGGTAAAAAGTTAAAAGCGGAAAGGCAATTACTTCCTTTTTATCATTGTTTCTTTTACCTTTCACCAATGATTCTCATTTACACGCCTAAAATCACAAGCAGAGCAAAGTATGCCTTTAATTTGGTGTTCAGAGATATTTACGCCGTAAAGTTTGAAATCACTACTGATAGAGATCGTTTTTTGAATTATGAAGGACCTAAAATAACTTACAGCAATCAGCCTTTTGCTGACGAGGTGTTTGTTCAGTCGAAAGGACTTTTATTTGAAACGGGTATTTTAGACCAAGATATTTCAGTTTTCAATTGGAAAGATACCAAGGCTTTTTTCTCAGTGGGCCCAAAGTCGGCACTGCCTTTTGATATTTTTTCGGCAGCCTTCTTTTTGGCCAGCCGCTACGAAGAGTATTTGCCGCATATTAGGGATGTGTACGATCGTTTTGATGCGCCCGCAAGTTTGGCGCACAGCTATAATTTTTTGCATCAACCGGTGGTCAATAAGTGGGCCTTGCATTTCAAGGCTGTGCTGCTGCAAAAATATCCCGATTTGATTTTTCCTGTTCAGAAATATAGGTTCATCTCGTCCATTGATATCGACAATGCCTATGCTTACTTGGAAAAGGGCTTTGTGCGCACGATTGGTGGCTTTTTAAAGTCGCTTGCAAAACTTGATATTAAAGGATTCAAAGAACGTTTGGCTGTGTTGAGTGGTTCGCAAAAAGATCCATATGATACCTACGACTTTCAACTTGACTTGCAAAAAAAGCACAATTTGGAATACCTCTACTTTTTTTTGTTGGGTGACTATGGCGTGAACGACAAAAATATTTCGGTGGAAAGCAGAAAATTTAGGTCACTCATCAAATCACTCGCCGATTATGCGCAAGTAGGTATTCATCCTTCGTTTGGTAGCAATGGCAAGCCTGCACTGCTGGCGAAAGAAGTGTCGCGACTCAATGGTGTCATCAATAGAGAGGTATTTAAGAGTCGACAACATTTTTTGAAAATCACGTTGCCTGATACCTACCGTAACTTGATTGAACTTGATATTCAAGAAGATTACACAATGGGTTATGCCTCAGATTATGGTTTTAGAGCTGGCTTGTGTACTCCTTTTTTCTTTTATGATTTAGATTTGGAAGTGGAGACGGCGCTGAAGATTTTTCCATTTGCCATTATGGAAGGCACCTTGAAATACTACCAAAAAATATCACCCGAAAGGGCGATGGACCACTACCGAGCCATTATTGATGAGGTGAAGGCTGTGAATGGTATTTTTATTTCATTATGGCACAACGATTCTATGAACGATCGTGAATTGTGGAAAGGATGGCGTAAAGTGTATATTGATATGGTGGAATACGCAAAGCCTGATGGACATTAAGTATTTTGAACATAAAAATATTGACTTTCAGAAATGGGATACTTGTGTTCGCCAGAGTATTCAGCAGTTGCCATATGCTTTTTCTTGGTATTTGGATGAGTTGTGCGAAAACTGGGACGGCATAGTGGTTGGCGATTACGATGCTATTTTTCCTTTGCCGTGGAATAAAAAATTCGCTATTAAATATGTTTATCCGCCGTTTTTTATACAGCAATTGGGCTTGTATTCAAAAACGCAAACAGATGAAAATATTTTGTTTGAAGTTTGGAAAATCGCAAATTCAAAATTTAAGTTTTTAGAGTATTATCTAAATTCCTTTGATGGATTGAAAGCTCCGGGATTGACTGCAGAGCGCGTGAATTTCGAGTTGAATTTGTCGTCTTCCCATGACGACATAAAAAAAGGATATTCGGAAAATTGTCGCCGAAATATTAAGAAGGCAGTTCAACTTGGATTGACTGTTGAGGAAGTGCCAAAGGCTTTGGAAGTGATTAATTTGTTTCAGCAGGAAAAAGGGAAAAGCATCAAAACGCTTTCTAAAAAAGATTACCTCCGCTTTGAAGGATTGATGGATGTGTGCGATTACAAAGGGATATTAAGAGTGAAGCATGTTTTGCTGGCAGGTAAAGTTTGTGCCGGCGCATGTTTTTTAAAAACAGAAGGGAAAATAGTCTTTCTTTTTTCGGGAAACAATGAGCTGGCGAGAAATTCGGGCGCTATGGCTTTTTTAATCGACAGTGTTGTTCATGAATACAGCGGACAAAATATCACCTTTGATTTTGAAGGGTCAAACGATGATAATATTGGAAGATTTTACCAAAGTTTTGGTGCGTTGAATCATCCCTATTTGTTTGTGAAGGTGAATAAATTGGGCTTTCCGCTGAAGTTGTTGAAGAAATAATTTGAGCTTATTTATAGTCTGTTCGTGAGTGCGAGAATTTTTGTGCCCAAAAATTCTCGCAATGACCTGTAGTCTGAAAAAATAGGATTAGAATAATCCGTTAATCTCTGCGTCAATTTTAGTGATGATCTTTCCTAAATCTTCTTTGTTTTCAGGGAAGTTGTTGTGGTCAACATCGATTATTAATAGTTTACCGGCAGCATAGGTTGATATCCATGCCTCGTAACGTTCGTTCAATCTTGTAAGGTAATCCAAACGGATGGCGGCTTCGTATTCACGACCTCTTTTTTGAATTTGATTCACCAATGTTGGAACACTTGCGCGCAGATAAATCAAAAGATCTGGCGCTTGAATCAAGCTATTGCAAAGGTTGAATAAATTGGAGTAGGTAGTGAAATCGCGTTTGATCATCAAGTTCATTGCGTGCAAGTTGGGCGCAAAGATATAGGCGTCTTCGTAGATGGTTCTGTCTTGAATAACACTCTTGCCTGTTGTTCTTATTTCTTGAATTTTACTGAAGCGAGAGTTCAAAAAGTAAATTTGCAGGTTGAATGACCAGCGTTGCATGTCTTCGTAAAAGTCATTCATATAAGGGTTGTCATCGGCATCTTCAAAATGTGCTTCCCATCCGTAATGCTTAGATAGCATTGAAGTAAGTGTTGTTTTTCCCGATCCTATATTTCCAGCAACAGCTACATGCATATGATAATTTTTTGGAGTTAACCTTCGCGCTAAATTAAGGGTTTAATTTATAAATATGAAGGCTATCTGCATTAAGTATAAATAGTTTTTTTTCGCTGATGCTAAAGTCAGTCATAGTGCTGTTGGAATATATTTTTGAAAGCTCTAAGGTTTCAGTATTGAGGAAGAAGATTTCGTTGTTTCGAAGGAAAGACAGAATGCCATCCAATACGTTGAATTTGCTGATGTTTGGCTCAGGTATTTTGCGCAGAAAAGCACCGTAATTGTCGAAAACAAATATCCCTTTAGTGGGGTCGTTGAGGTAAAGCCCATTGTTGCGCTCTATCATTTGCGTAGGATTGAAATTTTCGCCGATGATGCGTTGGATGTTTAAAATTTCAATATCAATGTTCAGCGTGGCACTTATTTTAACGAGTTTGTCTTGTTTGATGTCGTATACCCAAATTCCGTTGTTCAAGGCTTTGCAAGCAGTTTCGGCTTGATCGAGTCCGAAGTCCATTAGTGAAATGCTGCTTTCTTCGGCCATGAAATTGTCGAGAAAAGTGATGAGTGAAAGGTCTTTGTAAAATACAAGCACGCGCATGGGGTCGCCTGCATCAATAGACGTGATGGTGCCTGATCGTTTTAAGCTGTATACAAATTTAGCGCTGTTTTGTGAACTGGTTTTGCAAATTGAATTTTGGCTTGCTACATAGTAATTTTCGATGGCATCGGTGTACAGTTGAGTGCCATTCACTTTTATTGCTTTGAGCAGCATAAGTGCTTTAGTGTGCATGGTGTCAGTAGTAAACAACGAATCGCTATTTTGTTTTTTTTGTGGCGTTGTGCTTTTCGATAGCGCGCTAAAACCACAGCTCATCACTAATGCGAGCGCAGTAAAAAACAAAATTATTTTTGTTTTCATTGCTGTATGAATTTTTTTATTTCTTCCACAAATACTCTGTCGTTCGACAAGCGTGGAATTTTGTTTTGACCACCCAATTTGTCTTTGCTCTTGAACCATTTGTAAAATGTGCCACGCGGCACTACGCGTACTTCGGGGGGATGTAAAACCATGTTCTTGTAGCGCTTGGCTTCATAGTCGGAATTCAATGTTTTTAGCGCACTGTCAAGACTTTCAGAGAAGTAGGTGATGTCAATAGGGTCTTCTTCAAATTCGATAACCCATTCGTGGGCGCCGCAGCCTGTCTCGTTTAAAAAAATGGGAGCAGCGGTGTAGTCATTGATTTTTACTTTTAATTTTTCACACACGATTTGAATTGCTTTTTCAACGTTGTCAATCATGAGTTCTTCTCCAAAAGCATTGATGCAGTATTTGGTGCGCCCCAAAATAATGAAACGGTAAGGATGTGTTGCCGTGAATTTAATGGTATCACCAAGTTTGTAGCGCCAAAGTCCTGCATTGGTTGAAATGACCATGGCGTAAGCTTTGTTGACTTCTACTTCCTGCAAGGGCAATGCTTTTGGTTGTTCTTTGTCGATTTCATTGATGGGGATGAATTCGTAAAAAATGCCGTTGTCAATGAGCAGTAAAAGGTCGCGTACTTTATTGTCTATTTGCACACCGAAATACCCTTCAGAAGCGTTGAAAGTTTCGCTGTATTTCATTTTTCCCGATGGAAAAAGTTTGTTGTATTGTTCGATGTAGGGATCAAACTTTACGCCGCCGTGCATAAACATTTCAATGTTTGGCCACACTTCTTCTATGTTGGCTTTGCCTGTTTTTTCGAGCACTCGTTTTAGAAAAACCAAGGTCCACGATGGAACTCCCGACAGGGTGGTGATGTTTTCTTTAATGGCGATATCGGTCATTTTCTCCAACTTCTCTTCCCAGTTGCCAAGTAGGGCAGTTTTTTTATCAGGACTCCTGCGCGCATTGATCCAGAACGGAAGGTTGTCGATGATGATTGCCGAAAGATCACCAACGTAGCTTTTGTCGTTTAGAATGTTGATTTCGTGGCTTCCGCCCATGAAAAGGCATTTGCCTTCAAATATTTTGGCTTTTTTAAATTCATTGCAATAAATAGAAAGCATGTCTTTGCCGCTTTTATAGTGGCAGTCGTGCAGCGATTCTTTGCTAACTGGAATGAATTTACTTTTGTCATTGGTGGTACCCGACGATTTCGCGAACCATTTTACTTCACCCGGCCAAAGTATGTTTTCTTCGCCTTGCAAAGCTTTGTTAATGTAAGGAAAAAGATCTTCATAGTTGTGCAGCGGAATGCTGGCGCGGAATTGCTCGTAAGTGTATATGTTTTTGAACTCATACTGTTTGCCGAATACCGTGTTTTTGGCATTGTCAACAAGGTTGAGCAAACATTGCTTTTGCACGGTGTGGGCGTGCGTCATCCAGTACTCTATTTTTGGATAGCGTTTTTTGAGTTGCCAAGTTATGATGCTCTTGCTTAATGACATTTTGCGTAGGCGATGGCCAAAGGTACTATTATTATTCTATGATGATTTCACCAGGCAGTCGTGTTTGCAGGCCTTTCATGCTTTGCATTTGACGCAGCAGATTCATAATGGCAGAGTAGTGGCCCTTCAGCTCAGCGCTTTCGGCAATTGTGTTTTGAATTTCCAAAGAAGAAAAATCTTTGATTACGTCGCTGAAGTTGAATTCTTGATGTGGAAATGATTTGAGTTCGTAATTGCTCAGGTGGGCTTTTTGCGCTGCGATGGCAATGGCGTCATTGAGTCCGCCTAATACATCAACCAGTCCGATTCTTTTAGCATCTGTTCCCGACCATACTCGGCCTCTGCCTAAACTGTCGGCCATTTCAACACTGAATTTTCTGCCAGTAGCTACTCTTTGTTTGAAAACACCATACACTACTTCAATTTCTTTTTGAATAATTTCTTTTTCCTTGGCATTGAGCGGGCGATCGAAGGCTGGGAAATCAGAGTGTTTGTTTGTGTTAACAGCGTCGAAGCTAACGCCAATTTTATCTTGCAATAGCTCGCGCAAGTTGAACATCATTCCGAATACGCCAATGGATCCGGTGATGGTGGTTGCTTGCGCAACAATTGCATCGGCTTTGCAAGCGATGTAGTAACCACCTGATGCCGCAACATTGCCCATGGATACCACTACTGGTTTTGTTTTTTTTGTCAGTTCAACTTCACGCAAAATGTTTTCAGATGCTAAGGCGCTTCCTCCGGGAGAATTGATGCGCAGTACCAATGCTTTGACGTTGGTGTTTTCTCTTATTTTTTTTAATTCGGCCATAAATGAAACATCGCCAATTTGATCCTTCGCGCCTTTGCCATCAACGATTTCTCCTTCAGCATAGAGTATGGCGATGGTGTTTTTTGGATTTTCAGTTTCTTCTACATCAATAGGAGTTTTGCTTTTAAGATAGTCGGAGAAGGCGACAAGAGCTTGTGTTTTGTTGGACACAGCGCCGATTCTTGTTTCAATTTGATCTCGGTAATATACACCGTCAACAAGTTTGTTTTGCACTGCTTGCGCGGCATTAAGCACAATTAAACTGTCGGCTATGTCATTGAGTTCGCTGCTGCTGCGTTTTCTGCTCAATGAAATATCTTTGCGCAGCACTTGCCATATCGATGACACAAGGGCTGTTGACTGCTCCTCGCTTGCAATGCTCATAGAATCGAGTTCAAATGGTTCTATAGCGCTTTTGTATTTTCCTTGGCGAAAAATTTCGGGTTGAATACCGAGTTTGTTGAGTAGTTTTTTGAAAAACAAATACTTCATCGAAAGGCCTTTGAATTCGACCTGTCCCTGTGGATTCAGCCAAATTGAGTCGGCACAAGTAGCGAGATAGTATTCACTTTGTGAATAGGCAGAACTGTAGCTGTATATTTTTTTTCCGCTTTTTTTGAAGTGTAGCATTTCGCTGCGCAGTTCTTCGATGTTCGCCATACCGGTTGATAAACCAGAAAAATCAAGTAGCACCCCTTTTATCAGTGGATCATTTTTGGCAAAGTTCAGGCCCTCTTTTATTTCTTCCAATGATGGACTCTGCGCATCTTCGTTGTTTACGAGTACTTCTAGTGGGTTGTGGTCTTTTCTATCGGCGATATCTCCTTGCAAGTGCAGTTTTAAGAAAGTGGGGTGGTCAATTTTGGTTTGGTCTTTTGTGTTGTTAAGATCCAGTGAAGAGTATGCGATACCAGCAATTACTACTAATATAACAACGAAGAGGATAGTATACACGATTTTACCGACAAGGTAAGCGGCGAGGTTTGCCCAAAAAGAAGTTTTGAAACTCATATTTTTAATTTGTGTCAAAAATATCTCTTTTTTTGTCTTTACAGCATACTCTTATATGAATACTGCTTATTACTTTAGCCGCAGTTATGAAAAAGGAAGTGTTTTTATTGTTGGGAAGTGATATGGGTGACCGGTTGAGTAATTTGTCGCAGGCACGAGATTTTATATGTGCTGCGGTTGGAGCGTTACTTGAGCAATCGCCTATATACGAAACAGAAGCTTGGGGTTTTGCAAGTGAGGCGCTATTTTTAAATCAGGTGTTGAGGGTAGAGAGCGACTTGTCGGCTTTTGATTTGTTAGAGTTATTGAAACAAATTGAGTTGCGGATGGGGCGTTTGCCATCGTTGCTGGAGGGTTATGTTTCTCGGGCAATAGATATTGATATTTTGTTTTATGGAAACGAATTGATCGACAGTGAGCACTTGACAATTCCTCATTCAAAGTTACATGAAAGGCGATTTGCCTTGCTTCCTATGGTGGATATAGCATCTGATATGTATCACCCACTGCTTAAAAAATCATTGATTCAGTTGTTAAATGAATGTCAAGACACCTTGAATGTCAGGTTATTTGTTGAAAAATAAACGCGAATGTTTTGTGGAAAAAAAAACATTCTTTATAATTGCATCAAATTAACAGGAATACTAAATTATTCAAACCATGAAATTTAAATCACAATTAGTTGTAGGCTTAGCACTTGTTACCGGCCTAAACACAGTGTCGGCTCAGGTTGACACAACGAAAAAATCTTCTTTCTTAGACAGATTAACTATCGGTGTGAACGGGGGAGCAATCTTGACATACACAGATATAAAGCAGTACTACGTTGGTTTGGCTTCACAGTTCCATTCTGAGTTAGGCGGTGGTTTGGGAATCAATACCACGTATGCATTTAATTCTGTTTTTGGAATTCAAGGACAGTTTAACGGTGGAAACGTACATGGTTCAAACAGAGATGTAGATAAAAAGTATTTCGATGGAGATTTTTATGAAGGGTCGCTTAATCTTCATGTGAATTTGAACAACCTTTTATTTCCTGCAAGAATCAATAAAACTAAGTTTTCTACTTATGGTTATGTTGGTTTGGGATGGAATACCTTCAGATGTGTATTGAGAAATCTTGCTGGTGATGGTGTAGTTTACTACCAAGGCTATAACAGTCCAACATTATCTTTGGATAAAAGAACCACAGAATGGGTAATGCCTTTGGGCCTTGGTATTAAGTACCAAGCTACTGAGCATATTGCTTTGTCTATTGAAACAAGTTTCAGATTTATGAATTCTGATAAATTGGATGCTACTAAAGTTCACAATAGCTCAAACGATTTTTACCAATATTCTAATTTTGGTGTTAGCTATAATTTTGGTGCTAAAAAACAAGTTACAGATGTTTCTCAGTTGGCTGATAAAATTGCTACTGTATCTGAAATGATTGATGGATTTGGTGACAAAGACGCCGACGGTGTTGCTGATAAATATGACAAAGACAATAACACTGTTGCGGGTGCTAAAACATACGGTGATGGTACAGCTATGGATACTGATGGTGACGGTGTACCTGATTATATGGACCAAGAGAAATTCTCTGCAAATGGTGCAAAAGTAAGTGGAAACGGTGTTGAAGTGGATGCTGACGGTGACGGTGTAGGAGACAGCAGAGACTTAGAGCCTAATACTGCTAAAGGTGCTCAAGTGGATGCTAAAGGTGTTACTATCCAAACAGGTGGTCCAATGGTAGCTTCTAAAACTGACGCTGCAGGATACCAACCTTCAGGTTTGCCATCTATCTACTTCCAAATGAACTCTTCAGTAGTAGAATACAACAACTACCCTGGTATGACCACAATTGCTCAAGCTTTGAAAGCTAACGCTAAATTGAAACTGGTTGTAGTTGGACATGCTGACAACGTTGGATCTGCTGAGTACAACAAAAAACTTGCTTTGAAACGTTCTGAAGCAGTTGTTTCGCACTTAGTGAAAGTGTACGGAATTGACAAAGCAAGATTGTCTACTGACTCTAAAGGTAGTGGTGACGTCCTTACAAAAGGAAAAGGCTCTATCGTTGACAGAAGAGTTGACTTCTTGATCGGTAAATAGTACAACTGAATAATTTTAAAAGGACACCCTTGGGAAACCAAGGGTGTTTTTTTTATGTCAAATTTCCAGTGAGTATTTAATAATGCGAGCCCTTGTGGGTAATTGCAATTGAACAAGAATGAAGAGATGTGTTGTCGAGTAAAATGCACTTCCAATAATAGATATTGGGGCAGTCAGTAAATGCATCAACGTGGCGTTGCATTGCGCAAATTATATGGAAAGTAATTGCATGAAATGCGCACGCATTGTGTAGGGCGCTGTTGAATGGCACGCAGAATAATGCGTGTAATTGTTTTGGTTCTTTTTGGACTAAACTATGCTTGAAGAGATGGTTTTAGCGTTGGTTCATCTTAACAAAGAGATCCCAAATGATAATGCCTGCGCATACAGAAACATTGAGAGAATGTTTGGTGCCTAATTGCGGTACTTCAATACAATAATCGCTTTCGTGTATTATTTCTTGACTGACGCCTTCTACTTCGTTTCCTAGCACGACTGCGTATTTTTCTCCTGTGTTAGGTTGAAAGTCTTGCAGGAAAGTTGGATTTTCTACTTGTTCAATAGAGATAATTTTATAGCCTTTGTTTTTTAATTCGCTAAGCGCTGCGATAGGGTCTTCAAAATGCTTCCAGTGCACCGATTCAGTTGCGCCCAAGGCTGTTTTTTGAATTTCGCGGTGAGGAGGTGTTGCAGTGATGCCGCACAAGTAAATACCTTCTAACAGAAAGGCGTCGGCAGTGCGGAATATGGCTCCAACATTGTTTAGGCTGCGCACGTTGTCGAGTACCAAGATCAATGGCGTCTTCTCTGCTTTTTTGAATTCGTCCACCGACATGCGGTTCAATTCGTCCATTGAAAGTTTTTTCATGTGCAGCGCGTATTGTTTTTAAATAGTGAAAAATGTTAATATATAGTGGCTTCCAAATCCTGCATTCCAGTGGTACTTTGCTAAATTTACTTTGAAAAAAAAGTATATTTTGAGCGAGCAGCCGAGCAAAGATAAAAATGAAACGCCATTAATGAAGCAATACAATGGCGTGAAGGAAAAGTATCCTGACGCCTTGGTGTTGTTTCGTGTTGGAGATTTCTATGAGACTTTTGGTGAAGATGCTGTAAAGACTTCTAAAATATTAGGTATTGTATTGACCAAGCGATCCAATGGAACCGCTTCTGAAGTGGCATTGGCAGGGTTTCCGTACCATTCCTTAGAGACGTATTTGCCTAAATTGGTAAAAGCCGGTCAGCGTGTAGCTGTGTGTGATCAATTGGAAGATCCTAAAATGACCAAGAATATTGTCAAACGTGGTGTTACCGAGGTGGTAACACCAGGTGTGGCGATCAGCGATAGGGTGTTGGAGCATAAAAGCAATAACTATTTAGCGAGTGTTTACATAGAAAAAACTAGAGCTGGATTGGCTTTGGTTGATATTAGCACAGGTGAATTTTATGTGACGGAGGGAGAGTTTGGATTTATCTCGAAAACATTAAATAGTTTTTTGCCCAAAGAAGTGCTCTTTCAAAAAAATAAGATAGAACGCTTTACTGAGTTGTTTGGTGGTCGCTATTATACCTATGGATTGGAAGATTGGGTGTACAGCGCAGATTATGCAAAGGAGCAAATTCAAAAGCAATTTGAAACCGATAGTTTGAAAGGGTATGGCATCGACAAAGAACCTTTGTCGGTTATTGCCGCTGGCGCCATATTGCATTACTTGCATTACAACCAGCAGGATAAATTGGCGCACATCAACAAGATTGCAAAGATTGTAAGCGATGATTATGTGTGGCTTGATCCATTCACGATTCGCAATTTAGAATTGGTGTATTCGCCAAATCCTGGCGCTATCACTTTGCTTGATGTGATTGATCAAACCCTCACCCCAATGGGTGGTCGGATGTTGCGCAAATGGATGGTGTTGCCATTGAAAGACAAAGATAAAATCAATTACCGACATGCATTGGTTGGACATTTGATTGAACATAAAAGCGTCAGTGCAGAAATAAGAAAAGTGCTCCACAATATTTCGGATCTTGAACGCATTGCCTCGAAAATAGCAATGGTTCGTGTTTCTCCCCGTGAAATGTTGCATTTGAAGTTTTCTTTGCGCTGCATCGAAGAATTAAAGCAACACAACACATCAGCGAATACTGAGTTTAAAATACTGCTCGATGAAATGCAAGTGCTCTTGCCTTTTGTAGAGAAAATTGAAAAAATATTGTATGCCGATGCACCCGCTGTAATCGGTAAGGGACGCTTGATTGCCGATGGTGTTCATGCAGAATTGGATGAGTATCGAAAGTTGTCTACGGATTCGAAAAACTATTTGCTCGACATTCAAAAGAGAGAAATTGACAGTACCGGAATTTCTTCTTTGAAAATTGCATTCAACAATGTTTTTGGCTACTATATTGAAGTGCGCAATACACACAAAGATAAGGTGCCCGATACTTGGATACGCAAGCAAACACTGGTGAATGCTGAGCGGTACATCACCGAGGAATTAAAGGTGTTCGAAACAAAAATTTTGCAGGCCGAAGACAAGATCAATGAAATTGAATTTGCGCTTTTTTCTGGCTTGGTATCCGAAGCTGCTGACCACATCGCGGCGCTTCAAAAAAATTCCGCTTTGATTGCCACACTTGATTGTTTGGCTGGTTTCGCCAAGCAGGCAGTGGAGTTTGATTACGTGCGGCCAGAGGTAGATGATTCGTTGGTGATAGACATCAAACTTGGTCGCCATCCTGTGATTGAGAAAAATTTGGCAGTGGGTGTAAAATATGTGCCTAACGATATTTATCTCGATGAAAAAGAGCAGCAAATCATTATGGTTACTGGTCCCAATATGTCGGGTAAATCGGCGTTGTTGCGACAAACAGCATTGATTGTTTTGATGGCACAAATTGGCTCATACGTGCCAGCGAAAAAAGTGCGTATGGGCGTTGTTGACAAGGTGTTCACGCGTGTGGGCGCATCCGACAATATTTCCACCGGCGAATCTACTTTTATGGTGGAGATGAATGAAACGGCAAATATTTTAAATAATTTATCGGAACGATCTTTGATTTTATTAGATGAAATTGGCCGCGGTACAAGCACCTACGATGGTATTTCTATTGCGTGGTCGATTGCCGAATACATCCATCAATATCCATTGTTTAAACCTAAAACGTTGTTTGCTACACATTACCACGAGCTGAATGAAATGACGAATATTTTTCCGCGCGTTAAAAACTTTAATGTGTCGGTAAAAGAGATTGAGGGCAAAATAATTTTCTTGCGAAAACTCGCTGCTGGTGGCAGTGAACATAGTTTTGGTATTCACGTGGCGAAATTGGCGGGACTGCCAAAATTGGTGATTGCAAATGCAAATACGGTGTTGGAACGTTTAGAGAAACAGCGTGAAGGCGGCAATGATTTACGCGAAAAAATTAAACCAGAAGCGACTTCTGGAATGCAGTTGAGTTTTATTCAACTCGACGATCCGGTGCTGCAAGAAATTCGAGAAGATTTAACCCGTTTGAATATCAATACACTTACACCTGTGGAGGCATTGATGAAATTGAGTGAAATAAAAAAACGATTGGGTGACTAATTCAGTCTGTTTTTTTCTGCCTTTCATCGATTTAAGGTTGACTCGCTTTACAATTCTCCTTATCTTCGACCAATATTAAAAATCAGGGGTATGAGTGAGAGAATTAGGGCGGTTTGTGAAGGTTTCATGAGGAAGAGTTGTGTTCTAAAGGCAGTTGCTTTTTTATGTTTGTCTTTTCCATCTTTTTCTCAAACAAACTTCACCTGGTCGGCCACTGCAGCTTCTTCCAATTGGAATACCAGTGCCAACTGGAGTCCGAATGGAACACCACTTTCCACCGATAACGTAGTTATTGTAAATTCAGCCAATATTCCTGTATTGCCTGGAAATTCTTCGGTCAACAATTTCACCATGACTTCCGGAAGTATTGATTTGGGAGCCAATACCCTCACGATTAACGGTACAGCAATTTTTACGGCAGGAACGCTCAACAACGGAACCATAGCCCCAAGTGGTTCGGCAGTTACTTGTACTGCAAGTACTTTCAATACTACTGTTAATGCAGTATGCGCTGCGGTGACTTTGAACGGCGGCACATTTAACGCTGTTACTACAATTGAAAAAACAGGTGCTTCAAACAATACCGGTAATGGAGGTTGTACTTTCAATGCTGCCACAAATATCATAAACAGCGGCACTACTATACTGCGCATGGCCAATACTACTGCCGATATTTACAATCAAAATGTGACCTTCACCAACACGGGTTCTAGTTATATTGATGTGGGTTATGGAGCAGGAACAACGCAGTTGAACGGAGATGTGTATGTGAATTCAACTTCGGGTACCGGGGTGCGTTTCGGACAAGGATCGGGATTGGTGAATTTAGCTTCAGGAAAAACAGTGAATGTTGGAGGTACAGGATTTTCTGCCGGTGCGCTATACTTTAGAAACTTTACACAAACAGGATCAACAGCACAAAGTCTGGATTTCACAGGAACTGCAATATTGTATTTTCAATCAGGATCTACATTCAATGCTAATATCAGCATGGTGGCTCCCCAAATTTATTTGAACGGAACTACTTTCAACGGTACGGTCTCTTTAGAAAAAAACGGAGCTACTAACAATGCAGGTACGGGAGGAAATGCATTTAATGCAGCAACTACTCTGGCCTTGAGCGGAAGTGGATATTTCATGACGGGTAACGGAAATGCCGATGTTTTTTCTGCGCCGCTGACTTTAAATAATACCGGAACTGCAATTATTCATATTGCTTATGCTACGGCTACAGCAACCATTAGTGATAATATTGTAGTGACTTCCGCATCTTCGGGAGGTGTTGCTTTCGGAAGCAATGGCGGTGCAGTAAATTTCGCGTCAGGAAAAACGATCACCGTTGGAGGTGCAGGATTTTCAGGTTCGGGAACATTGTTGCTTAAAAACTTTACTCAAAACGGATCCACTGCTCAAACTCTTACCCTTACAGGAACATCAGTATTAACTATTGGTTCGGGATCAACTTTTAATGGAAATGTAAATTTCATCTCGCCACAAATTTATTTGAATGGTTGCACTTACAATGGTACTGTGACTATGGAAAAAACAGGAGCAACAAACAATGCTTGTACTGGTAATAATACTTTTAATGGAGTAGTATCATTTATAAATAGTGGTTCGGGAAATTTGCGTTTGGCAAATACCAATGGTGATGTTTTCAATCAAACACTTACTTTAACCAATATCGGCAGAAGTTATATTGATATCGCCTACGGTGCAGTAGCAGGAAGTTCTTTGAATGAAAATGTAATAGTGAATTCAACAGGAGGAACGGGGATTCGTTTCGGGCAGGGGGCAGGAACAGTAACCCTGGCTGCGGGAAAGACAGTAACGGTGGGCGGAACAGGATATAGTGCCGGGGATTTGAAATTCAGAAATTTTACGCAAACAGGAGCTACCGCTCAGAGCTTTACTTTAACAGGAACTGCTATTATTTATTTTGAAACCGGAGCCACTTTCAATGGAGCTGTAACAGCTTTGGCTCCTCAGATTTATTTAAACGGAACAACTTTTAACGGGACGACTTATATTGAAAAGACAGGTGCAACAGGGAATACAGGCTTGGGAGGAAATACTTTTAACGGAGTAACTATTTTGAAAAACAGCGGAACTGCCAACATGATTTCGGGAAATACTACTGCCGACACTTACAACAACGATCTTACTTTAACGGCCGCCAACACGGGTTCCATTTATCTCGCCTATGTTTCTGCAGGAACTGTTTTCAATGGAAATATTGTTGTGAATTCAGCTTCATCGGGAGCGATTTATTTAGGAAATGGTGCTTCTTGCAGCTCTACTCTGGCGTCGGGAAAAACGGTAACAATAGGAGGAAGCGGATTTTCAGGATCGGGAGTTTTGCAATTTAAAAACTTTACGCAAACAGGAGCAACTGCTCAAGCACTAACATTAACAGGGACTTCAACGCTGAGCTTACTCGCAGGAAATACTTTCAATGGCAATGTTACTTTTATTGCGCCTCAGGTTTTATTGAGCGGAACAACCTACAACGGCACAGTGAGCATTGAAAAAAATGGTGCAACGAATAATGCCGGCGTTGGTGGAAATACTTTTAACAATACAACTTCATTGACTTTAAGTGGTTCAGGTTATTTCATGAGTGGCAGCGGAAATGCAGATGCTTTCAATGGAGTTTTAACAGTCACGAATGCGGGAACAGCCAATATTCATTTGGCTTACGCAACTGCACCGGCTTCATTCAACGAGAACATTGTAGTGAATGCTACTAACATCGGAGGAATTTATTTTGGAAACAATGGAGGGTCATCTACGTTGGCATCGGGAAAAACAATAACAATAGGCGGTTCAGGATTTTCTTCTTCAGCACTTTTGGTTTTGAAAAACTTTACACAAACAGGATCCACTGCTCAATCATTAACACTTACAGGAACAGCTACTTTAACCATTGGTGCTGGTACTACCTTTAATGGTAATGTTGATTTTACAGCGCCAATCATTTTGATCAACGGTTGCACGTACAATGGAACAGCTGCATTTAATCGAACAGGTGCAGGAACCAATCAAAGCAGCGGTGGAAATACTTTCAATGCGGCGGTTGCTTTTACCAATAGTGGTTCAGGAATTTTTTACATCGATTATACAGGGAGTGATGTTTTCAACGACAATATTATTGTGAATTCTACAGGTGGAAGTGATGTGCGTTTTGGAGCAAGCACAGGTTCTGCAACACTCGCAGCGGGTAAAACAATTGCGATTGGAACAGGCGGCTTTACTTCGGGCGGTTTGTACTTAAAAAATTTCACGCAAACAGGATCCGCCGCACAAAGCCTCACACTCACCGGAACTGCTGCTTTGTATTTTCAAACTGGATCAACTTTCAATGGAAATTTAATAGCTGTTTCTCCTCAGGTTTATTTGAACGGTTCTACTTTTAACGGAACAACTACTATCGAAAAAAATGGCGCAACAAACAATGCGGGTGCCGGTGGAAATACTTTTAACGGAACAACTACTTTAACATGCAGCAGCAACGGATATTTCATGACGGGTAACGGAACTGCCGATGTTTTCAGCGACCTTACTGCTACCAGCACCGGAACAGGAATTTTGTATGTGGCCTATGCTACAGGAAGTTCTTCTTTTAATGGAAATATTGTGGTGAGTAGTTCGAATACTGCCGGAGTGTATTTCGGATCAACCAGCGGTACAAGTACTTTAGCCAGTGGAAAAACGATTACAGTAGGCAGCGGATTTTCTTCGGGAATATTATTGCTGAAGGGGATTACACAAAGTGGATCAACTGCGCAAAGTATAACATTAACAGGAACTGCTACTTTAACTGTCGGTTCTGGCGCTACCTTTAACGCTGACGTAACTTTCACTGCTCCTCAGATTTTGTTGAATGGCTGTACTTTCAACGGAACAGCTACCATAGAAAAAAGCGGAGCAACAAATAATGCTTCTACTGGAAGCAATGTTTTTAATTCAACTACCACTATCAAGAACAGCGGAAGTGGAATTTTATATTTAGGAAATACCAGCGGCGATGATTTTAACGGTAACGTTACTTTCATTCAAACCGGCGCCGGTGCTTTATACCCTGCATACAACAGCACTTCTACTTTCTCAGGAAATATTTCTACAACAGGAACCTCTACTGCTATTACTTTTGCTTCGGCGGCTACAGGAAGAGTAAATATTGACGGAGGTACGCAATCCATCTCAGGTTCATCTGCGCAAACACTAATTATAAAAAGATTAACGGTTTCAGGAGGGGGAACTTTAACTTTGAATGTTCCTGTCAACATTAGTACTGGCGGTGATTTAAGTATGACGAGTGGTACTGTAGTAACTACATCCACCAACATTTTAACGCTACAAGATGAAAGCATAACTTCTACTATCGGGAATTCAGGAAGCTATGTAAATGGTCCGCTAGCGTACACGATGTCGAATAACGGCGCAAGTGTCTTATATTTCCCACTGGGTAAAGGAAGTGATTGGCGACCGATAGCGCTTACGCCTACGCATAACGCAGCAACTGCTTACACATACACTGCCGAGAGATTCAATGCTTCAGCCGATGCTTTTGGATATACTTTGCCTGCATCAGTGGATAAAGTTTCAACATACAGTTACTGGGACATCAGTCGCACAGCATCTTCTTCTGCAAACCTAACGAGTGCTGTGGTTACCTTTTATTATGGAAGCAGCGGTACCAGTGATCACGTGTTGGATTACACAGGCTTAACACTTTGCAAATCCAATGGTGCCGGGGCGTGGATAGATATCGTTGGAACTGCAACAGCGAACAACGATGGCAGTATTTCTTCAGGGGCATTTACTTCTTTCAGTAAATTTACTTTGGCGAATTTGGTGGGATCAGGCAATCCATTACCGGTTGAATTGCTTGATTTCACAGCTGTTTTAAATAAAGGGAAAGTAGATTTGAACTGGTCTACGGCCACGGAAATCAACAACGATTATTTTACGCTGGAGCGTTCGGCTGATGGAAAAGAATTTACTGCTTTGTCACAAATTAGTGGTGCAGGCAACAGTCATTCACTTTTAAAATATTCATTTGTTGATGAAAATCCTTTGCAGGGACTTTCTTACTACCGCTTGAAACAAACAGATTTTAATGGAGCTTTTACTTATTCAAAAGTTCAGTTGGTCAACCAAAACGCAGCCCCGTCTATTCTTGCTTATTCAATAGTTTCTGATGAAATTCATTTACAATTGACAGGTTATTCGGCCAACGAAAAAGTGAGTGTTGTGATTTATGATTTGAGTGGCAGAGAAATTTATAGTTCATCGTTAATACTTGATGCAAAAGGAAACAACAACATGAATATTGCCAATGATTTTGCTCAAGGAATTTATTCTTTGAATGTTATTTCCGCACAGCAGGCCCTTACTCAGAAATTAGCGCTGCGTTAATTTTAAAAGAATTTCATCATTTTTACGATGGCAAAAAAAGCTAGAAAAAAAATCAGGATGATGATCATTGTTTTGGATGCACCCTTGAAAATCTTAGGGTTGTTGCGTATGTCCTTGCGGTAGGCAAAGATGAGTCCGCCTATAAAAACAACTATAAAAAAGAGAATAAAATACAATCGACCTTCTGTAAACATGAACTAAAGGTAAGTTCAAAATAAGTTTTCACAAAATGTTTTTATCTTGAGCTCAAAATACATTTAAAGATCGGCTATGTTTACGCAAATTGTATCTAAAAAATATCTTCGCACACTGGCGGCTTTGCACGCTGTGTTGGCTTTTGGACAATTGTTGTTTTTGGCCATTGCGCTGATCGGGAAAAATGGACACAGTGTCGAGCAATCTCAAGCCGATACCAATCGTATGCTTCTTTTGATGGCTTTGTTGATGGTTGCGGGAAGTATTGCAGGTGGAATTTACATGCGCAAACGAAAAGTGCTTGAGATTCGAATGAATAATAATTTGCGCCAAAAGCTTGATGAGTACACCATTTCGCTCATCATTCGTTTTGCTTTAATGGAAGTAGCATCTATTTTTTGTATTGTGGGCTATTTGTTTTCGTCCCATTACTTATTTGTTTTTTTTACGCTTGTAGTGTTGGTGTTTTTTGTTGTGGTTCGTCCTACTAAGGGCAATGTTTTGCGTGATTTAGATTTGATCGTTTAAGCCAAAAAAAGAATGAATCTCCTTTACTCCTTTTTGCATTTTTTGGTCAAAATCACCTTGCCTTTGTACTACCGTCGAGTGCACGTAAGTGGCATTGAAAACTTACCAAACGACAAACCAGTGTTGTTGGCGGTAAATCATCAAAATGCATTTTTGGATGCGGTTTTAGTGGTGTATCAATTGAATCGACAAGCTTATTTTTTAGCACGCTCTGATGTGTTTAAAAATCGTGTGGTTGGCAAAATATTGCGAAAGTTGAACATCGTACCCATTTACAGATCACAAGATGGTACTGGAGTAAAGAATAACGGAGAAGTTTTCAATTGGTGCTACCACACTTTGTCAGAAAATAAGTGGGTGCTTATTTTTCCCGAAGGAACCTGCGAACCTCAGCAGCATATGCATCCGTTGAAAAAGGGAATGGCACGTATTGCATTGGGAGCAGTTGAAAAGTATCCCGATTTGGATTTGCAAATTGTGCCTGTCGGGCTCAATTACTCTGAGCACATGGGTTTTCGTTCAGATGTTTGGATTGATTATGGAACGCCAATATCTGTGCGCGATATTGCACTCAGTGACAAAGGATCGGGTGAAAAAATCAATGCCTTGACTGCTGCTGTTGAATTTGAATTGCGCAAAGTAGTGCTGCATCATGAAATGGAAGGTTATGCCGAAGCTGCGGAGGCGATGCGCCACAATATAGCGGCGCTGCGCCCGCAATCGGGCAGAACTTTGGTGGACATCAAGAAATCAGCGCTAAGCAGTGAAAAATCGTTTTCTGCAAAACCGAATTTTTGGCGCGAGCTGTTTTCATTTCCCTTGTTATTGGTGCATCGTCCGCTCTATTTTGCCATAGATGCTATGGCGGCAAAGTTGACGGGAATGGATGCTTTTTTTCCTTCTGTGAAATATGGACTGTGTGCCTTGCTTTTTCCTTTTTATTGGCTGTTTTTGTCTCTGTTTCTTACTTATATGCTACAAGTACCCACTTTATTGGTGTTTCCGATCTGGTTGCTTTTTCCTGTAAGTTTGTGGGCAGGTCTAAAAATAAAAAAGGTTTAGTGCTTCCACTAAACCTCATTCACAATCGCATTTGCTTTTTTAGTTTTTGTATAAAGTTCCTGCTTTGTCGTTCGCCAAAATAATTCCTTTGATCATGGCAGAGCTGAAGCCTTGGTGTTCCATTTCGTTTAAGCCAGCAATGGTGCATCCTTTAGGAGAAGTAACTTTGTCGATTTCATCTTCTGGGTGTGAATTGTGTTGGTGCAAAAGTTCAGCTGCACCGCGTGCCACTTGCACGGCCATTTTCAAAGCGTCGTGTGAGTGAAATCCAATTTCAGTTCCACCTTGTGAAGCAGCGCGTATGGAGCGCAGGAAGAAAGCAACGCCGCATGCGCACAGTGCTGTGGCAGCAGTCATTTGACCTTCGTCGATGGTTACCGTTTCACCAACTGTATTGAATAATTCGGTAGAAATATCAATGTATTTTTTATCGTTGTTGGTAGCTGCCAAGCAAGTCATGGATTGCTGAATTGCAATCGCTGTGTTTGGCATCGCGATCACCACTGGTATTTTTGCGTTCAAATATCCTTTGATGTCGCTTGAAGTAACTCCTGAAATAAGAGATATTACAAATTGCGAGCTAACATCCACTGTGTTTTTGATGTCGTCAAGCACGTTGTTTACTTGCTGCGGAAGCACTGCCAATACAATGGCATCGGCACCTACAATGGCTTCTGCATTGTCGCGGGTGGCAGGAAATCCCTCTGCTTGTATGGCTTCTACATTTCGCAACATGCGTCGTGTCAATGTAATTTGTTCGGGTTTGAATTTTCCTGATTTTACGAGTCCGCGCGCAAAGGCCAAGCCCATATTACCACCGCCTAGAATTGCAATTTTGTTGATTGTTGCCATACTTATATGTTTTGAGCTGTAAATTTAATAAAATACAAAGACAGTTTACAATTTAGTGCACACTGCAGTCAAGGAATCTACTTCGTTGCCATCGTCAGCGGTATAGCTGAAGGTTAATTTTGTGCTGTTGACCTCGGTGCCACTTCCGCTAATGTAATTCGAAAGAACACTTTGTACCGGAATATCAAATGTATTGGCCGCCACAGTGCTTACTGTAGCATAAACTTTGCTGTTTGAACCCAATTTGTAAAAATTGGCGATGTTGATGCGCGAGGCATTGCTGGTGTCTTTGCTGATGCTGACGGTGAATTCAGATGCGCCTGTGATCTTGCTGTTTTGCACACATTTCCATGTGCCGATATAATCGGTGCGAATGTCTCCGTCAGCACTGCTGCTGTCTTTTTGGCAAGCCGCTAACAGCAGTATCGCGCCGGCAGCAATAAGGTGTTTGATTTTATTTTTCATAATTTGTTTTTTTCTTTTTGTCGTTAAATCCATACGGACAATGGCGGCAGTGTGACTTGCAGCAATGTCCTCTCTTTAGCAAATATTTTGCCGTAAATACCCGGTAGCCGCCTTCCCAATAGAAGTCATCGGGTTCCAATTGTTTTTTACCGGGAAATATTTCGTCCAATGTTTTACTTATTTGCGGTAAATTTACAAATATATGTTGTTGCAGACTATAGGTATTTTCAACGAAGGCATTCAGCTTGATATTTTGCGTGAGGACTTGCGCCATCCTTTTATTTCGGGCAATAAATGGTGGAAGTTAAAACACAATATTGCTGAAGCCAAGCGATGGAATTGTGAAATCATAGTGACTTTTGGAGGAGCGTACTCCAATCATTTGGCGGCAACTTCCGCCGCTGGAAACGAAGCGGGGATTGCCACTGCGGGTATTGTGCGCGGTGAAGATGACGTGCACAATGCAACACTTCAGTTTTGCAGAAGGCAGGGCATGCAGCTGTATTTTGTGTCGCGTGAAGAATACCGTTTAAAGAATTTTAAACGATTTAATTTCAACAATGCTTTTGTTGTGCCCGAGGGTGGGTCAAACGACCTTGGGGTGAAGGGTTGCACTGAAATGGGAGTGGGTTTAAAGGAATCCTATGACTTTGTTGTTTGTGCCTGCGGTACAGGTGCGACATTGAGCGGTTTGATCGTATCGGCACGTCAAGGTCAAAAAATACTTGGTGTTCCGGTATTGAAGGGGGCGGAGTTTTTGAAGAACGATATACAAGGTCATTTGCTTTCTCAAGATTGTGACAACACCAATTGGGACTTGTTGTGCGACTATCATTGCGGTGGTTATGGAAAAATAAGCAACGAACTTGTTGTGTTTATTAAAATGTGCGCTGAAAAATACAAGATTCCACTCGATGGAATTTATACAGGCAAAATGGCTATGGCTGCGTTTGATCTGTTGCAAAAAAGATATTTTCCACCCCACAGCAAAGTGCTGCTTGTGCATACGGGCGGATTGCAAGGCAATGCAGGGATTTTGCAGCGCTTTGGCGTTGACCTAACAGCCTCTTGTTGACAATAAGCGCAAATTGTTCATTGCCGAAGCGCGGCATCCGTTAATTTTATCTCTATGAAATTCGCATCTCTTTTGTTGTTGCTGATTGTGCCTTCGTTTCTTGTTGCTGCATTTACGCCTGAGCAATATATCGAGCGGTATAGAAATGACGCTGTTATTGAGATGATGGAGTACGCTATTCCAGCCAGTATCACCCTTGCACAAGGCATGCTCGAATCGAATTATGGCAACAGCACTTTGGCGGTGCTGGCCAACAATCATTTTGGTATCAAGTGTCACGCCGATTGGACGGGTGACACTTATCACATGGACGATGATGCGAAAAATGAATGCTTCCGCAAATACAATGACGTGCTGGAATCGTACCGCGACCATTCTAAATTTTTAAAAACCCGCTCGCGTTATGCGGCTTTGTTTGCGCTCAAAAAAGACGATTACAAAGCTTGGGCGGAGGGATTGAAAGCTGCTGGATACGCTACCAATCCTAAATATCCGCAGTTGCTGATCAACATGATTGAACGTTATGCACTGTATCAATACGACCATCAGATAGCTGTCAATTATGCGCCGAGCGATTCGTTGCCGCTTGTTTTTCTTAGTTTGAATCACGTTAAATACACGGTGGCAAAAAGGAATGAAACTTTTGAAAGCATCGCAAAGGCGCGGCAAATGAATTTGTATTTGCTTAAAAAATACAACGACGCCGGCGACAGTATTGCCTTGCACGAAGGAGATATGGTGTATTTACAGCCCAAACGCCGAAAGGGAACACAAGACAGTTGTGTGGTGCGGAAAAACGACAGCTATCGCGGGCTGGCTCAAAAGTATGGCATCAAACTGAAGTATTTATACCGAAAAAACAAACTTGTTTCGGGAAGCACTCCAAGTGCAGGCGAGGTGCTTTTGCTGCGCAAAAGAAAGCAGGGCAAATAGGTTGGAACTGTTTTTTATTAAACTTCTTCTGACTCCTTGCGTATCATTCAAAAAAGCACTGTATGCTGAGTTTTCTCAACACTGAAATTGCATTTAAAGGCCGTTGCAATCGCGAGCTAAATAGATCTTACGTGCTGTTTAAAATGATGGGGTATCCTTCCTTGGTCAAATACGGAAAGGGTATGCTGCGTTGGGCTTTTAGATTGCATTTGCCTATTAAGGGTCTGATTAAAAATACGCTGTACAAACAGTTTTGTGGTGGTGAAAATATTGAGGAATGCAAGGAAGTGGTGAATGAAATGTACGAGAAGTACAAGGTTGGAACTATTTTAGATTATTCGGCTGAAGGTCAGGAAAACGATGTTTCTTTTGAAAATTCGAAAGATGAAGTACTTGCTACAATTGCTTTAGCGAAAGGAAATAGAAAAATCCCATTTACAGTATTTAAAATTACCGGTTTGGCTCGTTTTGAATTACTCGAAAAGGTGCAGTCGGGCGAAGTACTCAATACTTCCGAAGCAGAAGAATATGCCAAAGTGAAGGGGCGTATTTCGCTTATTTGTCAAAGTGCATTCGATAGTAAAGTGCGCGTTTTTATTGATGCCGAAGAAACTTGGATACAGCAGGTGATTGACGGTCTTGCAGAAGAGATGATCAAAAAATACAACCGCGAGCAGGCCATTGTTTTCAATACTGTGCAACTTTATCGGAACGATAGAATAAGTTATATTAAAGATCAAATAGAAAAGGCGAGAGAAGAACGTTATTGTTTGGCCCTGAAACTCGTGCGCGGTGCCTATATGGAGAAAGAACGCAAACGCGCTCAGGTGGTGGGCTATGGCTCGCCCATCAATGGCAACAAAGAAGATACCGATCGCTTGTTCAATAAGGCTTTGACGATTTGCGTTGAAAATATCGACACGGTGCATATTTGCGCCGCAACGCACAACGAATCAAGTTGCTTGCATTTGATACATATGATTAAGCAAAAAGGAATTAAAATTAATGATGAGCGCATTTACTTTGCGCAGTTGTTTGGTATGAGCAATCATATTTCATTTAATCTTGCTGCAGAGGGTTATAATGTTGCTAAGTATGTGCCTTATGGGCCCGTTGAAAAGCTCGTTCCTTATTTGATTCGTAGAGCCAAAGAAAATACTTCTATTGCGGGGCAAACTGGACGAGAGTTGCGGCTCATTATGTCAGAGAAAAACAGAAGAAAAACCATTGCGTAAAGCCTTTAAATGTTTTGCTTGAAGTGGTCGTCCATCCGCGATGTATCAACCCTTCATTGTCGATATCTTAAGTATTTCCGCTTCTTATCCTTGAGCAGTTTTGTTATTTTTAAAATATGATGACAACTCTGCTTATTCTGGTCTTTGTAGTAGGCTATTTCGCTATCGCGTTTGAGCATCCTTTAAAAGTGGATAAGGCGGCAAGTGCTTTGCTGACGGGCGTGCTGTGTTGGACGATTTATATTTTCAGTTCCGGTAATGCTCAGTTTTCTGAAAATGTGACGGGTGAATTGGGGCATGTTTTTGGAGAAATTTCGGGCATTTTGTTTTTTTTGCTGGGTGCGATGGTGATTGTTGAAATGGTGGATGCCTTTGAAGGATTTGCTATCATCACCAAAAGAATTTCGGCTACTAACAAAGTGAAGTTGCTATGGGTTTTGGCACTGATCACTTTTTTTCTATCGGCTATTCTCGACAATCTAACCACCACTATTGTGATGATTTCACTACTGCGCAAATTGGTGGACGATAAAGACGATCGCTTGCTGTATGCTGGTGTTATTGTGATTGCCGCAAATGCCGGTGGCGCCTGGACGGTGACTGGTGATGTTACCACAACAATGCTGTGGATTAAAGGAAAGATTTCGGCTGTCGCCATTATGAAAACGCTGTTCCTGCCAAGTTTGGCCTGTTTGCTGGTGCCTTTGGTAATTCTGTCGTTTCGCATGAAGGGCGAAGTGCAGCGTCCGGTACTTATAGATGCTGAAGAAAACGCGATAAAACCTTTTCACAAAAACTTAGTTTTTGCGTTGGGTATTGGCGGTTTGCTTTTTGTGCCGATTTTTAAATCTGTTACGCACCTGCCTCCGTTTATGGGGATGCTTTTTTCCTTGGGTGTATTGTGGGTTGTGACGGAAATTATCAATCCGAAAATGGACAGTGTTATGCGTTCGAGCACAAAAGTAGTGAGCGTATTAAAGAATATCGACAGCAGTAGTATTTTGTTTTTTCTCGGTATTTTGTTGGCAGTGGGTAGTTTGGGTAGTGCAGGATTGTTGATGGATTTGGCTCAAATGCTGGACGCCACAATTGGCGATAAGAATTCGATTGCAGTGGTGATTGGTTTTGCTTCGTCGGTGGTTGATAATGTGCCTCTAGTTGCTGCTGGTATGGAGATGTACAGTATGCCAATGGATGATCCTTTTTGGGAGTTTCTCGCGTATTGCGCAGGCACTGGTGGCAGTTGTTTGGTCATTGGTTCGGCTGCAGGAGTTGCGGCTATGGGTATGGAGAAAATGAATTTTTTATGGTATCTCAAAAAATTTACTCCGCTTGCCATTGTTGGCTATTTGGCCGGTGTAGCGGTGTATGTTTTATTTTAAAATACTAAGAATTGAAAGAAGTCGTTAATTTAAAAATTAGATTATGAGTGCAAACGCAGAAACATCAGACAGGCTAATAGGAGCCACGGTTACCGTGGTGCTGCACGCTTTGTTGTTTGTTGTATTTTTGTTGCTGGTGGTGTCGGTGGAAATTCCTGACAAACCAGAAGGCGATGGAAATACTTTGGAAGTAAGTTATGGAATGGATGCTTTGGGCAGTGGAACTGAAGATAAGGATCCGGCTAGCGCGGTGGCGCAGTCAGCTGCTGAGCCAGAAAGTAATCCTGATGATCAATTGTTGGCAAGTGAAGTTTCTGATGCTGCTATTACGGTGAAAAAACCGGTAGACAAACCAAAGACCAAAACGGTAAATAAAGAAACGAAGAAAACCGAAAATAAAACACAGCAGCAGGTAGATGCAGATTTAACAGGGCTGAAAGATTTAATTGGTGGTGGCGGAGATGGTGATGACGGTGTAGCTGGTAATGTAGGTGGTGGCGGTACAGAACCAGGAAGAGGTCGTGGAAAAGGAAAAGGTGGTTCGGGCGGAACTGGCAATAGTCCGCGTTTGGTGACAACGCACAAGCAGCGTCATGCCACATATGATTGTCAAGAGGAAGGCATACAAAAAGTGAAAGTTAAAATCAATCGCAGGGGCGATGTTGTTACAGCGAGTGGCAATCAGGCGGGTAGCACAAATGTCGCGGCTTGCTTGAAAGAGAAAGCTGAAAAATTGGCAAAAGAGGAATCGTACAACGATGATCCGGCTGGCGCAGAATTTCGCTACTATACGACGTCTTTTGATTTCTTTCTGCAATGACCTACCGCGAAACAACAGACTTTTTGTTTAATCAGTTTCCTGTGTACCAAAGCATTGGACAGTCGGCTTACAAAGCCGATTTGACGAACATCACGGCTATTTTGGATTTGCTGCAACATCCCGAAAAGGAGTTTAAAAGTGTTCACGTCGCGGGCACCAATGGCAAAGGTTCGGTGACGCATTTGCTGGCTTCTGTTTTTCAAGAGGCGGGTTACAAAACTGGAATTTATTGCAGTCCCCACTTGCTTGATTTTCGTGAGCGGATGAAAGTGAACGGAAAAATGATTTCAGAAGAGGAAGTGATTTCTTTTGTAGAAAAATATTCGCCGTTAATACAAAATATTCAACCTTCTTTTTTTGAGTACACAACGGCGATGTCTTTTCAGTTTTTTGCAAAAGAGAAAGTGGATATTGCTATTGTCGAAGTGGGATTGGGTGGGCGATTGGACAGTACGAATGTCATTCTGCCAGAGCTTTCTGTCATTACCAATATTGGTTTAGACCACACCAATATCTTGGGATCTACACTGGCTGAAATTGCTTTTGAAAAAGCCGGAATTATTAAGAAAGGCATTCCGGTGGTGGTGGGACAACGAAGCGCTGAAACAGAAAATGTATTTGTGAAAGCAGCGCTCGACAAAGACAGTTTTTTGCAATTTGTTTCCTCTGAAAAATTGAATTTAGAAAGTGATTTAAAGGGAATTTACCAGCAGGAAAATATGCGTACCGCATATGCTACACTAGTGCAAATGCGCGCGATGGGCTGGGTGATCAGCGATGAAAATATTGAACAGGGCTTTTTGCAGGTGCAGCGCAATACCGCATTTATGGGGCGTTGGCAGCAACTTGGTCAGCATCCAAAAATTGTTTGTGACACCGGCCACAATGCCGAAGGAATTGCCTGTGTGGTGGAACAGTTGAAGTTGGAGAAATTCAAAACATTGCACATTGTTTGGGGATCTGTAAACGACAAAGACCAAAATAAAATATTACCCTTGTTGCCTAAAGATGCGCGTTATTATTTTTGTGCGCCCAACATTGCGCGTGCTTTGCCTGTACAAGAATTAAAGCCTTTGGCTGCTGCTTTTAATTTGTATGGCGAAAGTTACGCAAGTGCTGATGAAGCGCTGCGAACGGCGCGCGCAGCGGCATCAGAAGATGATTTTATCTTTGTGGGTGGAAGTACTTTTGTAGTGGCCGATGTATTGGCTGCTAATTCTTATCGGTAGCAATCACCATTTTTGCTTTCAATTTATTGCCAACAGCGAGTACATCTACGAGTTGTTGCACTGTTCCGTCTTTGTCGAGGCGCAATTTTATCACCAATTCGTCACCGCTTTTCATTTCAGCACTAATCGCTGTTTCTAAATTTTCAAACGTAGTTTCTTTGTTGTTGATGTAGTAATGGCCGTCTTTGGTAATGGTGAGGTCCATTTCTTTTTTGTGCAGTGTTTCAGTGGAGCTCGCTTTTGGTAAAGCAACATTGATAATACTTGGATTCAACAAAGTAGACGCAATGATGAAAAACAACATTAAGAAGAACATGATGTCGTTCATCGCAGAAGTAAATACTTCGGCGTTTTCTTTCTTTTTTTGGCGTAAATTAATCATCGTGTTGGTTCTTTAAGTACGTCAAGGAAAGTCATCGTGTTCCATTCCATTTGGTGCACCGCTCTGTTGATCATTGAGTTGATCCAGTTGTAGCAAATATAAGCCAAAATACCAACGATAAGTCCCGAAGCGGAAGTTACCATTTTGGTGTACAATCCATGAGATACGGTACCTATTTCTAGGGTTCCTGCTGCAGCAATATCAGAGAACAACTGAATAACCCCAAAGATGGTTCCCAAGAAACCAAGCATAGGTGCAATACCTGCGATGATGGAAAGCATGTGCACGTTTTTTTCCATTTTGTACACTTCAAATTTTCCAACAATTTCAACCGATTCTTCAATTTCTTTGATGGGCATTCCAATGCGAGAAATACCTTTTTCTATCATGCGCGCTACAGGTTTGGTGGAGCTTTTGCAAAAGGTCAGTGCCGACTCAATATTGCCATTTCTAATAAAATCTTGAATAGTGTTCATAAAGGTATTGTCGGCCGACACTTGACGTTTGATATAGAGAAAGCGCTCCACAAAAATATAGATCGTCACAATCGACAAAATAGCGATGGGAATCATAATGACTCCACCTTTAACGATCACATCGAGTAAGTCCACTGACTCTGCAGCCTTTTCAACTGGCGGAGTGATTGCGGCGGCAACGCCTGTGGCTTGAAGTAGAGAGAATGAGAACATAGTTTTTGTTTTATAATATGTGCAACGTGTGCATTGTGTGAATAATTTCAATTACTAAAATATATTTATTAGCGGTTGAAAACGCACAGCTTTCGCAGAAGATGTTAAAAGCGCATTGTTTATTTCAAGACTTGCATCGCACATAATTTGCTGTTGTTCTTTAGCTCAGCGATAAATGGAGAGTGATCGGAGTTTTTCGACAGCTTGTCGAATTGAATTTGAAAATATTTATTTTTTATGGACATTCACCACTCACCAATTAATATTAGAGTAATGGGACTTACTAAGGAATTTAAAGAATTTGCCATGCGTGGCAACGTGATCGATTTGGCTATTGGGGTTGTGATTGGCGGTGCCTTTGGCAAAATTGTTTCGTCATCAATCGATGATATTATTACACCACTTTTGCTCAAGCCTGCCCTGGAGGCGGCGCATTTGAGTAAAATTGAGGATTTAACTGCTTTTGGTTCGGTGAAGTACGGTGTTTTTTTATCGAATGTGATTAATTTTGTAATTGTTGCCTTCGTTCTGTTTATGATCATTAGAGAAATGAATAGGGCCAAAAAAAGAAATGAAGCGGCAGCTGCTGCTCCTGCCACTCCTGCAGCTAGCAAAGAAGAAATGCTATTGACGGAAATTCGCGATTTATTGAAGAAGTAAAATGACAATTTAAAACTGTGGAGATGAATAAAATATTTTTAGCACTGACAATGATGCTGTCAGTCGCTGCTATTCAAGCGCAAACAACAGAAGCCGAAGAAGCTTTGAGAACTAAGAACGCCGATACTTTATTGGGCTGGAAGAAAGGCTGTATCGTAAATGTTGGGCTCTCACAAGTGAGTTTAACGAATTGGGCTGCTGGTGGACAAAATTCATTGTCGATCAACGGTTTGGTAAGTGTCTTTGCGCACAAAAAAATGAAAAATTCTTTTTGGGAAAACTATTTAGACCTTGGTTATGGTGTGTTGCAGCAAGGCAATACGCAGGGTTGGAGAAAAACGGATGACAAGGTAGATCTGTTGACGAAGTATGGACAACAGATTTCGGGCAAGTATTATTTTGCTGCTTTGGCCAATTTTAAAACACAAATGACTCCTGGTTACAATTTTGGCACCGAAGCAGTGCGCATTTCAAATCTGTTAGCGCCTGCATACATACTTAGCGCCATAGGGGTGGAGACGGAAGTGAATTCGTACTTGTCGCTGTTTGTAGCGCCAGTGACTTCAAAAATTACTTTGGTATACGATCAAGATTTGGCCGATGCAGGCGCGTTTGGCGTTCGGGCAGCAGAGTATGATGGTACAGGAACAACACTGCTGCAACAAGGAAAAAATATCAGAAGTGAATTTGGTGCATACGCACGTGTTTCATACAAGCGAGAAATAATGAAAAATGTAACATTAAAGACCAAATTGGATTTGTTTTCAAATTACTTGCACAATCCCCAAAACATCGATGTAAACTGGGACTTGCTTGTTGTAATGAAAGTGAATAAGTTTATTTCAGCTACCCTTGGAACCAATTTGATTTACGACGATGATATCAAAATTGCTGTGGATAGAAACAACGACGGTGTGATTGATGCGAGCGGTCCGCGAGTACAATTTAAAGAGTTGATTACTGCCGGCTTTTCGTGTAAGTTTTAGTTCGCAAGTGATGAATTTTTATTGCGTTTTGAATTTAGTTTTTAATGTTCATTCCTGCGTTCATGAGAAGGTCGACGCCGTTCATTTGAACACTTGCAGAGCATAGGAAAGAAACGCTAGTGGCGACTTCTTCAATCGTGAGAAGTTTTTTTAAGGGATGGCTTTCCTTGATTTGTTCGATCATCCTTTCATCTGTTTCTGCAGTTAACGCAGTAAGCATGAACGAAGGAGAGATTGAGTTGGAGCTAATATTAAATTTTATGTTTTCTATCGCCCATACTTTGGTTAGTTTTTCTAAGTATGCTTTGTTGGCAATGTATACAGAAGATCCAATCGGTGGTGTATTGACTAGGGCAGCACTAAGAATAGTAATTATTTTTCCGCTCTTTTTTTTGCGGAAGGAAAGGATTGCTGTTTGCGTTATTTCAATTACTGGCAGTATATTGTTTTTAAAATCAAGAAAGAAGTCATTCGTTGGTGTTTTTTGAAAATGAGACTTAATGAATTCGCCGTTGTAAGCGTTATTGATTAGAACGTCTAAGTCAAATTCATGCATTGCCAACTGAAGTGCCTGTATGTCATCAGGCTCACTGAAATCACATTTTATTGCTCTGCTATTGGGGTAATCGGTTTCAATTTCTTTGGCCTTCATAGCAGACTTGCTGTATGTAAAAAAAATGCTGTTATTTAGGTCTTCCGCTAGCTTTTTGGTGATCGCTTCTCCAAGTCCGGATGCGCCTCCTGTAATGAGTATATTCATAAGAGTATGCCAATTTGAATTTTTCCTTTCGCAACTATTTTACTTGCTGTTTTGAAATCGTATTTGAATTCAACTGCATTCACTGATTCGTAGATGCCAATGATTACGGCCGTAAACAGTAATTCATCGTTGAGGTAAACAGGGTTTTTGAATTGTATTTCTTGAGAATGAATAATGACATTCTTAGTGGGTAAGCATTCCCCAATAAAATAAGAAAGGAATCCGTTCAAAATATTACCGTGCATAACTTTGCCTTTAAATCCTTTTGAGATTGCAAATGTCTCATTACAATGTAGCGGATTATTATCTCTAAATAAGGCAACGAAGTTCGCGTGTGTATGCTCGGAAACCGTAAATTTTTCTTCGTATGTATTTCCTTCAACAAAAATCATATTCCTTTTTCTTGCATGTTGGAAATCATTTCGCCAACGTTCGCCCAGCTTTGGATTTCTTTAGATGTAAAACGTATTTTGAATGCCTTTTCAATAGCCACTACGAGTTGTATATGTGTCAAAGAATCCCATTCCTCAACGTCATTTGCATTTGATTTCTCTGTGATTATGATGTCGTCATTATCGAGAGTTTCGATAAAGATGGCGTTTATCTTTTGGATAATTTCACTTCTTTCCATTGCTATTTTATTTGGTGCGTATAAAATTCTTTTTTGTTTCGTATGAAGGTACATCTAAATGCCAACGCTCTGTTCTTTCTGTGAAGCCCAAGTTGGCATAATGTTCTTTGACCATTTCATTTTTTGCGGTGGGCACATATTCTCCAATGATCGACGAATAGCATTTGTCTTTTGCAAATTCAACGATGCTATTAAGTACAAAATTTTCCATTCCACGTTTCAATACTCGGCAGCTCATAAACCATGAATCAATGAACAAGGTACTTGCGTTTTCTTTGCGTAGAATGACAACACAAATCAATCCATTGTCTCCAAATTTGTCATTTAAAGTAAATGAAAAAGTGAAGTGATCTTTAGAATTTGCCAGTTTTTCAATGTCCGCGTCGTCGTAACGCACGGTGCGCAGATTGAATTGATTCGAACGCTGAGAAAGCTGTGATACTCTGGGTGTATTGAATTTATTAAAGGATTCAACCAATGATAACATGTTTAAGCTTTTCAGAAAATCATCTTCATTGGTGAAGTTTTGTTGCACTCGGCTTCTTTGCGCCTCTACCTGGTACAACTGTGTTCTTTCAGTGTCTTCTTTGGAGAAAGAAGCGGTTTCAAAAAGGTTTAAGGTATAGAGATATTCCAAATATTCTGCAGGATCCTCTGGAAGTTCAGGGACACAGATTTGAGGAATGTTTTCTCTAACGATGTTTCTTTCAAATGGATTGTCGTCGAGAAAAACCATAGAGTCAAAACCAATGTTCAATATTTTTTGAATTTGACGGATATTGTCGGCTTTATTTTCCCAATTGGCAACAAAAACAGCAATGTCTTCGAGGTGTAGCACCATGTCGGGATGTTTTTCAAAAGGTTCTTTGGCTACCGACTCAGTGTTTTTACTACACACCGCTATGATAATTCCTCTCTGTTTTAATTTTTTAATCCAATATTGAAATTCAGAAAAAGCTTTTCCTATTCCCAAAGCTCCAATTTGTATGTTTTCTAAGCCATCGTCACCAATGATTCCCCCCCACATGGTATTGTCTAAATCAACAATGAGACATTTTTTAAATTTGCCTTCTAGTGCTGAAATGAGCGCTATTGTTTTCGCTGCAACTATTGGAAGTGCATCAATACTCAAAACCATTTCTGTATTGATGTATATAGCGCTTTGAAATAAGAATTGTTTTCCGAAGTTGTTTTGAATAG
Organism: Flavobacteriales bacterium; assembly: GCA_947444925.1. Lineage (GTDB taxonomy): Bacteria > Bacteroidota > Bacteroidia > Flavobacteriales_C > JAHEZL01. The sequence continues at coordinate 65,651 of CANFBW010000001.1, forward strand.
AGGAGATGTCACACAAATAAAAATTGTTGGTTTTGGCTGCATACAGCATCAACTCGTAATTCAGCTTTCTAAGTTGAAACAAGAAAGAAGATTCTGTTTTGTTGGCGAAATTTCCAAAAACCGCATCTTCAATTTCAGTGTAATTGTAGTAGATTATTTTTGCATTGAGTTTTTGTGTGAGAACAGAAAAACTGTTTTTAATGATTTCGAGTTCATTGGCTGCCAGCAAAGGGTGTTGCTCTACTTTGTATTTATTGTATTTTCCAAGCAGTTTATGTGCCGATTGAAATACAAGGATGATTTCGGGTGCAAAAGAATACAGTTCAGAATTGGGGTCGAAAATTTGTCTTTCAATTTGATTGAAGTCGGCTTCCCATATGTCTAAATTCAATCCTTCGTCGAACGCTGTTCCTCGCAATGCTTGAATTAAAAACTGTGTTGCACTATCTCCCAGCACTGCTATTTTAATGGTCTTCAGTTTTGAGAAATCCTTCTTTAAATTCTTTTTTAACTGAGAAAAGTCTTTCATTAATAGATGGAAAATTGAAATGTTAGATCATAAAAGTAGCTTTTGAATTTGAGAATCACAAAGAAACAAGGGTGTTAGCTATATGTTTGTTGTTGTCAATTTCCAAAATAAGCAACGGATCAATGCTGGCTTAAATGAGATATAGCGTTTTTAAAACTAGGAAAAGCCATTATTTTCTTTGTAAACCACTCTCCTCCGCATTTGTTTAAGTGACCATTGTCGGCATACAGTGAGTCGGGAAGGTCACCTACTTGTTCTTTAGAGCAGAAAAGGTGTCCGTTTTTTTTGATGATGTCACTCACCCGTAAGTCATGTGCTTTTATATATGCTGCAACGGTTTTGTTGTGGTATTTTTGATTTGGGGATGGCATATTTACATACAAAATGGTTATGTTTTTGCGCTTAAAATATGAGCACACTTTTTCAAGATAGACATAAGATTTTTCGACGCTTCTGTATTCTTTTACAGCGGAGATTTTTCGTTGCTCGTTAATGTATGTGCCGCCATTGATGTCTAAGGATTGATTGCCGCTATTTTTTTTTGTTTTCTTTAATTCGTCATTGATCCAACAGGTGTATTTGATCAATCCATCAAGGTTTCCTCCTTTTAAGTAGGAGTACTCGCAGAATGTACCAGTAAAATACAGATCTAATTCAAGCGATGAAGGAATGTTTTTTTCTTCGACCAGTGCTTCAGCAGTGTATAAGGATTGACAGTCGATCCACAACAATAGTTTTGGACGAATGTGATTTGCAATAAATTCCGAAGTCCGGTCAATATCCCGAGCTGTGAAATGCCATGATGCAAAATTGTAGTAATGAAGATTTGGCGGTATCGATTTCAGTAGAACGGAAGTGTTTAAGTCATAATATGTAAGAGAACTTCCTATGCCGAGGATGTCAATTTCTTTAACTTGTGTGTGTTTTAAGTGCCACATTTTTACGTCAAAAGAACCACTATCAGATAAGCGTGGTGCGATATTTTTTTGTTCAAGGTAAATGCGGTACAATACCATTGATCCATAGGTCAATAGCGTGAAAATTAATATTTTATATAGCGTTTCTTTTTTCAAAATTGAAAATAGATGAATTGTTGATGTTGCATATTTCCAAAAAGTATGATCATCCAAATTGCAAATAAGTATACTGGCCATCTAAGTGATTTAGAAGACCTAAAGAAGCGGGCATAAATGTCATGTCGGATGTCTAGCCATTCCAATGCAATCAAAAGGATTATTAACATGAAGTCAATAAATAATCCTTTTGTCCCAATGTCATAGTTAACATTGATAGAAAGTCCTTTGATATTTAGTGTGAAGATGGTTTTGAAAGCACTCATTGCCTGACCAAAATTCTTTGCTCTAAATAAGATAAAAGCGAGTGCGACAAAGGAAAATGTGATTCCCGTTGCTAAGAAATTGAAAAGGTGGGTGTTGGTTTTGTTTTTGAGTTGTTTTCTTTTTTTCTTGGTTAAGATTTCTACGGAAAGGTAAATTCCGTGAACAAATCCATAACAAATAAAAGCCCAACTGGCGCCATGCCATAAACCACTTAGTGTGAAAATTATCATAACCCCTAGTATTGGCGCCCATTTTCCTGCATCTCGCATGTTGATTACAATGGGAGTATATATATAATTGGTGAACCATGTGGTGAGTGATATGTGCCACTTTCTCCAAAATTCGGTTAGACTTTTACTGAAAAATGGCTTATTAAAATTGCTTACCAATTCAAATCCCATAACCCTGGCAGTTCCCTTCGCTATTAAACTGTATCCCGCGAAATCACAATATACTTGTATTGTGAAAAAGAGAGTGGCTATTACTATTGGGAAAAAGGAATATTGTGTTAGGTCGTTAAAAACGGTGTTGACATAAGTTGCCAGATTATCAGCGATTACTATTTTTTGCATAGCGCCCCAAAGCATCAGTTGTAAGCCATACGTTATATCTTGCGTTTGAACGCCAGGATGGGTTTTAAGTTGAGGTAATAGGTGATTTCCTTTTTCTATTGGGCCTGCAACGAGTTGTGGGAAAAAGCAAACAAATAGAGCGAAAATTCCAAGGTGTTTTTCTGCCTTTAATTCTCCTTTATAGACATCAATTAGGTAGCCTGTAATTTGAAATACATGAAATGAAATACCAATCGGCAAAGCCCATTTTAAGTAGGGAAAATGATGAAAAATATTGAGTCCTGTCAATGCACTGTTTATGTTGTCAATAGTAAAATCGTAATATTTAAAAATGAACAATTGACCAAAATTACATACGAGACCTATTGTGAAAAGAACTTTCCTTTTATGAATTGAATTACTAGATTCCATGCCTAAGCTACATAGGTAGCTGATCACAATGGTAGCCAGTAATAGTAGTAGGTAGTCAAATCGCCAGCACGAATAGAAATAAATACTCGCTAGGAGTAGAGGGATCCACTTGTATTTTGAAGGGGTGCTTAAAAAAACAATCGCAACGGCAATAAAAAAAAACAGGTAGTCTACGGAATTAAAAAGCATTGTGCGTTTTTTTAATACCTATTAAAATCTTGATTTTTGTCGCGATAATCATGAAGTCATGTTGGTGCGCTAAAATAGTGGTTTTAATTGAAAACGAACAAACGTAAAATAAAAACCCCTCAATTAAATTGAGGGGTTTTTTGTGGGAGCTATAGGATTCGAACCTATGACCCTCTGCTTGTAAGGCAGATGCTCTGAACCAGCTGAGCTAAGCTCCCTTAGTGGGCTGCAAATATAGAGGATATTTTACTTTACACAAATATTTTGCATTTTTTTTTCGGGTAAAATGAAAAAACTTTCTCTAATTTTTTCTGTCGTAGTAGAAAAGGCGCAGCAATGCTGGAAAAAATATGAAATCACTAATCCATGCGAAGATGATGGCAGAGGTGGAGAGAATACCAAAATCGATGATGAAAACAATGTTGCTGGTCAGCAATACCGCAAAACCGATTGCAAACATAATAGTTGTTGCAGTGCAAGGGTGCACAATGATGCGCACTGAGTCGGCAAAGAGCACGTTGATTGCATAATTTTTACGCTGGTACAAGTTGTTTTTAAAGCTCCAGATAACGTGGAGTACATCGTCGGCTATCATGCCGACAACAACAGAGAAAATCACGGACGTTGCTATGTCAAATGGAATATTGAGTAGCTTCATTAGTAAGGCAACAGCGCAAAGTGGAAAAATGGTTGCGAAAGTTGCGAGTAATCCAAGTTTCAAGTCGCGCACAAATACGGACATTACCAATAAAATCAAGATTACTGCAACAAATAAGCTTTCCAGCATTTCATCAACGATTACATTCATTTGTTCAATGTAAGCGGGTAAATACCCCACCGCTCTTGCTGAAATCGGTTCTTTGCCAATGGCTGAGTTGATTTTTGATTGCGCTGTATTGATCATTTTTTCCATCTCTTTTACAGAGCCAGATGGAATTTGAATAGTGATGCGCGAATGCATTTGGTCTTTCGAAAGCAGACCCGCAGAAATGCCTTCGGCATCTTTTGGACTGCTGTATTTTAATTCACTAAGAAGCGGTTTCCACGCATCGTAGGCGACGGCACTCTTAATGTAAGGTAGTGTGAGTAGTTGTTTTCGCACGTGCGCAATGGTTCTCCAATCAGCATTGCTGAATGGTTTTCCATCTTCTTTGTCGACCATGAAGTCGATGATGTTTACAGAGCCAAAGTTTTTTTCAATGTAGTCTTTTGACATCCGTACTTTGTTGTCAGGTTTTATAAAACCGACCGTATCCGTATCAACTGTTACATAAGGAAATATGAAAACACCGGCCCCCATCCACACCAACATAATGATCATGACGATCCACGCTAGGCGTTTGTTCAGTTTAGCATAGTATCCGTCTAACATCTTGTTCATCCAATCCATTTTTTCAATGTTTCGGTTCACGTCGATGCTGCGCACAACCAATGGTGTGCCAATTAAAAATAGCACCACTAATCCGATCACAATCCCTAATGAAGTGAGCAAGCCGAATTGGTAAATGACTTTGATGTTGCTCAACATTAAGGACCCAAAGCCAATGATGTTGGTCAACGCCGAAGTAAGGATGGGGGGGATTTTTTTATTTAAATACTTGTCGACATCACTGCTTTGTTTAGTGACTAAGTGCATTGCAAATGAGAAGAAGTTGATGATGAACAGCAGTGGTACTATCAATGTAATCATATTGATTGGAACATTGAACCAGCCAAATAGCGACATAGCTGGCCATATGGCAAGGAGAACCAATGATGAGCAGAGAAGTAAGTATTTTGCTTTTCGCAAGCGCCACCAAAGTAGAAGAAAGATCAACGCATAGCACGAAGTGAAAAGCCATTTGGAATCTTGGGTGCTAAGGGCGTTGATTTCTGTAAAAATAACGCCAGCTCCAGTTAAATCTTTTTTAATTGTGGCTGGGATTTGCGGATAAACCAATTTTTGCAAGGAATCCAGTAAAAGAGGGCGAATTCTATCGGGATCTTTGTTGAGTCGCACTCTCAAAAACATGGCCTCACCATTGGGATTGGTTGATTTGAAGTAGGTGTCTTCCATTTTGTGGACGTATTCTTCGCCCATCAAATCTTTCAAGGAAGTGAGGTTTAAGCGTGAAAAAGTTTGATCGAAACCGTGAATTTTGCGAATATTTTCGCTCGTTGCATATAGTTGATCAAGTTTCTGATCCTCACTAATGCCCTTCGGAAAAGTAAGATAGAGTACCATTACTTCGTCGTTGCCGAAGTAACTTTCAAATTCATTTTTATCGGGAAGTTGACGGGAATTTTCGGGATACCAATCTTCGGGACGATTGGCGATGTGTATTTTCAAAATGGGAATACCTGATAGCAATACAATGGCAGTTAAGAGAATTAACAGCCACGGTTTTTTTGCCGCAAAACGGATATATTTTAAATACAATTTCATTTTAATACACAGTGCTTTACGGTCAACACACAATTGTTTCCGGTAAAGCGATCGCTAAAGTAAGAAAAAGCAAAGATAGTTCTGCTGTAAAAGCAATCAATATCGAGGTTTGGAGTGTTTTCCGGTTAGTTTAAAATAACCTTTCATGTACTTTCCTTTGATGCCCGCTCTGAACAAAGAGTAGATTCCTGCAAGAAAAAGTTCAGTGACACTGCGTGGCGTTGCATTGTAAAATCTTCGCGCAGAGGTCTTAACGTAAGTGCTTCTGATTAATTTAGAACGATAGTAAGGTGCGGCATCCACCCCGTATTTATAGTCTTCAAAAATAATTCCGTTGTTAAATCCGCCAATTTTATTGTGAATTTCTTTTGTTGAAAAGATGCAACAACCGTGCACTGCGGGTTTAAACCAACGCAAAACAGTAAGATAAATGTTGGAGTAGGCCCAGTATAGAAAACGGTAGTATAAGTTTTTTTCAGCGGCGTAAATTTTACTTCCTCCGACTTTAATGCCTCTTCGCACAATTTCGTCCATTGCTGTCTTCAGGAAATTTGCAGGAAGCACCACATCTGCGTCAAGAAAAAGAAGGTTTTCATAGATCGCGTTGTCGGCACCAATGTTTCTTTGCAGAGATATGTTGCGCAGATTGTCAAGTGCGATGAAGTTTATTGGCATGCCGTGTTCGTTTTTGAAACGAGCTGCTACTTCTGCTGTTTTGTCGTCAGAGCCTGCGTCTGATATAACAATTTCATATACAACACCTTTTTGTATGCGAATGCTTTCCAATAATTTCGGAAGGTAGTTTTCTTCGTTGAGCGTACAAATTACAATTGATACCATCCCCTAAATATAATGTTAGTGTTGTAGTTTTGTTTTGAATTAAATTGATCCTGCCAAATGAGATTTGTTGTTTTCGGCAAGAATGTCGTCGGCGGTTATTTTCAAATGCTTAACATGTGAAACCACGCCTTCAAAGAAGGAGAAAGATTTGTACCAATCTGCGTTGTTTTCCTCTAAGGTTTCCTTAATGATATCAGTAAGTGCCGGGTAATGGATGTGACACACTTCAGGAAAAAGATGATGGGCGATGTGAAGGTTGAACCCACCAAAAATAAAATTTGAAACTGGACTGTCAGGATTAAAGTCGATGGTTGTAATTACTTGATGTCTTGACCAAGCGTCATGTACAACGTGGTTTGCTTCATCAGCTTCCACGTAAGGAACTTCTACCACGTGATGAGAAATGAAGAAGGTGTAAGTTAAAGCTAAGGAAACCAGCATGTGCATGATTACGAAGGCTGCGATAATTTCAAACAAGGAAAAAGTATCGCCTAACAAAATGTATGGTAATGCGATGAAGTTGAAGAAATATACAAGCTTTAGCAGAATCACTTTAAGCAATTCGTAAAATGGAACATGATTGAATTTTAAATTCGCGTGGTCTTTTCTGTAAAAGAAGGTGAAGTCGATGAATATGATCCAAATTAAAGAGGAGAACATGTACAGAAATGAAGCGTAAATGTGTTGAAATTTATGGAGTTTGTGCGTTTTTTGACCTGGGTGCAGCAAAAGCATGTTGGTTATTTCCAAGTCGGAATCGTAGTTGAATACATTTGGAAAAATATGATGGGAACTATTGTGGCGAATTTGCCAAAAATAGCCGCTCATTCCATTAATGCCGAATACCATTTGAAAAATAAAGTTGTCCACCTTTTTGTTGCCTGTAATACAGTGGTGCGCGGCATCGTGCCCGATATTGATGCCTACTATTAAAAGAGATGTGGCAACAACAATGTATAATAATGTTAATGTTAGAAAAGATCCAGCATGCAAAAGAGCATAATAAGCTACAATTGCCAAGAGCATCATCGAGATGAATTTCACCCAAAGATAGGTGTTGCCATTTTTTCCGCCTTTTTGAGAAGCGAAGTACTTTTCAGACTTGGCTCTTATTTGTTTGAAGATATGATCCGAGGTGTCCTTCGACTCATACTTCATTTTTTTCTTTTCAAAAGATTTCATCTTGAATATTTATAATCCAGCGAACAAAGGTAGTAAAATAATTTGTTGGTGGGATGGGCTTTGGTAAAATTCGGATAACTTAGTTAAGTTTCTGATATTTAGTATTTTGAGTTGTGAATAAGCCGAAAGATTGACAAGGGTCATACTGCACACGCTCGGTAATTGTAAAGTTAAAAATGGTCTGCTCGCCCTCTCTTCAATTATTGCAATCTTATTTCGTCAACGAAAATCCATGCAGGATGTCCTTCGCCTGTAAATCCTTCTGGTATGATTGTCTTTTTTGCGATGACTTTAATGAATTTGCTTTGTGTGGCAGAAAAATCAACGGTGATGGTTACTGTTTGTTTGCCGATTTTAGCTTGTGTTTTTTCTGCAATTAACTTGAAATTTTTTCCATCATCTGAACTGTAGATTTCAATTTTTTCGGGGTGGTGTATCCAAGCGTTGACTTGATTGTGAAAAGTCATCGCAATGGAGGAAAGGGTTGTGTTTGGATTTAAAGTCACAATCGCTTCAAGGTCCTCTCCTTCGAAGCTTACCCACTCTCCATCGGAAAACGAGGCCGATCCACTAATGCCATTGAGTAGTGTTGCTGCGCCGTTTTTACTTGCGTATTTGTTGCTCGGTGCATGTACTAAGTGGATTTCATTGCCAACACCTTTGTGTATGAAGTATTCTTCGGTAAATAGTTCGCCTGCGGCTTCTTCGCCATTATAAGCCATCGCGTTTAAAGTACAGCCCTTTTGAATGGCAAGTGGCATGTTGTATTTTTGGGAATGGGTGGTAGGTGTTTGTCCGTCGAGGGTGTAATAAATAGCGAGTTCTTTTTTACCGCTTTTAAGTTGTACTGCAATTTCACCACTCTGCTTTGCGCTTACATACGAAGCTGACACGTCAAAATATTTTTCTTTTGTGATGGTGTTCAATCCTTCGTTCATAGCGGGAAAATCAAGAAGTTCAATTTTTTTTACCGCTCCCCACGTGGTGAAGCAATGGCCAAGCATGTTTTGATTTTGAAGTGCAAATGAATATTTGATAAGGGCTTGCGCTGCTTTGACATCGGTATAGCTGCAGGGCAAGACTTTAAATCCTTTTTCCAAAAACAGGTCAATAGAGCCGTAACTTGAACGCACATTGTAATGCCAATCGCAAATCACAATGTCGTTGGGTATCATGTCTATTGCTGAAGAGGTGCCAACCGCTGAGGCTTCCCATGCGCCATAGTTGAATTGGGTCGCTTCAATCAGACGATCCCCCCAAATCATCATTTGAAGTTTTTTTTCTTTGACGAAGTGGTCGTGAAATTCATTAATAGCAATGGCCAATAGTTTGGCTGGATTTTTTCCGAAGGTGGCAGGGGATTTTGCGTTTCCTATCAAAAATATTTCGTCCATTCCTAAGTGAATACCGTCGGCGTCGAATGCCGCTACAATTTCATCGATAAGTGCAAAAACAATTTCATTCACTTTTGGATTGGTAATGTCCCATTCTCTGCAATAAATACTATCGTTATTGGGAAAGGCGCCCGGCGTCAGGTCAAGTTCAGGGTATTTTTTAAGCAGAGAAGCAGTGTTCTGTTTCCAGGATTGGTGGCCGATGCACTGAAATTCAGGAATCAATCGGATGTTGTTTTTTTTGCACGACGCAGCAAAACTTTTGGCTCCATCAGCACTGATCGGTCGGGCACCATTGATGAGTTCAGGATGACTTTCAAATTCAAAATTGTAATCTACTTCAAGGATCAAGAGATTGATTCCTTTTTTTGAAAGTTCAGGTAGTTGCAGGCTAAGTCTATCAAGATCGGCATCAGTGCTATAATCGAGTAAGTGCAGGGCCGTCCATTTTTTGTCCATTTGCGCCGAGGCAGCTGTAGTCAAAAACAAATATAAAATTGACAGAAATAGTGCTTTCATAATACATAGTTAGTATTGACAAAACTAAACTATTTGTGCGCTAGGGGTGCTGTTGAAGCACCGGACAAATGCTGGACGAATACTTTTTTTTCGTGTCTGTGAAATGGCTTGATTGTGCTTAAGTATTGATCATTGAGTGCTTTGAGACGTTGAAGCGAAACAATGTTCGATCTGGCTCTTTAAATTGGTTTTTTGTAAAAGGAGTGAAAGTAAGGTTGTTTGCACAAGGCAATGTGCAAAGACACAGTGTCGTCATAGGTAGGATTTCAAACATCAATAAATATCAACATGATTATACATAATTGGACCAGTCCTTTGACAGAAGTGGTGATAGATGCTTCAAAAAACGAAACTTCGTTTCTCCTCTTAATCTCAAATTTCAGGAGGGCAATCATTCTCGAAATGCCTATGTGGAAAATCGTCCGCATTTGTCTTCCTGAGGTACTCCGAAGGATCTATCGCCCTAAACATAAATCTACTGTTATGATTCCAGATAATCATATATCAAATGACTATTTTAGCACCAACAATTGCAACCCTTTAAAACAGAACCTATGAATTACCAATTTCACTTCGATCATTTGACCGTCATCCGTAATAAATTCGTTGAAGCGTTAGACGCGCTTCCATTGGAAAAATTATTGGTCATTCCGCAGGGCTGTAACAACAATATGCTATGGCAAATTGGGCATTGTGCCGTTTCGCAGCAACGTTTAATGTATAGCTACAGTGGATTGCCCATACATTTGGAAGACGACTTTGTTGAATTGTTTAAAATAGGCACTTCTCCAAAAAACTGGACCAGCACTCCTGATGTTGCCCTCGTTCGTGCTGCGTTGATCGGTACTCTTGATCATTTGAAGGTTGATATTGAAAATGGGTTGTTTAAAGAGTATAAGTCTTTCAAAACTTCTGCGGGCTTGGTTTTGAATTCTTTTGAAGAGGCCTTCACCTATAGCAATTACCACGAAGGCGTGCACATAGGTAATCTGGAAATTTTCAGAAGAATTGTGTAGCTAGCCCCTTGTAAAAACCCAGTCGTTGGCAGTGGAGAGCGTTTTGTTGAAGGCATAATCGTCGAGCTTGAATTTTTGCAAGTCGCTACTTTTTTCAATTTTGTTTTTTACGATGTAGTGCGCCATTCTGCCGCGCGCTTTTTTTGCGAACATCATCACAATTTTATAGTCTTTGCCTTTTTTTTCTTTGAAATGACAATGAATGACATTGGCTTTCAGTACTTTTTGTTGCACAGCTTTAAAATATTCTACTGATGCAAGATTGATGACGGTTTCGCTGCCATTGAGGTCTTTGTTGATTTGCTCAGTGATTAACTTATCCCAAAAAGCATATAGGTTTTTATTTTTTGCGGGAGCCCATGCTGTGCCCATTTCAAGGCGGTAGGGTTGAATAAGGTCAAGCGGTTTTAGCAAGCCATAAAGTCCAGAAAGGATACGAATGTGTTTTTGTGCAAAGTCAATTTCTTCTCCATTGAATTCGCTTGCAGCTAATCCGTTTGCGACCTCTCCGCTGAAAGTAAAAACAGCAGGTCGTGCGTTTTTGCGTTGGTGATCTTTAGTGAAGTGTTGGTATCGCTGGTGATTGAGTGCGCTTAGGTTTTCGCTTAGGTGCATCAATTCTCCAATTTTTTTCGTCGACATTTTTTTTAATCCGGCAATGAGTTGACTGGCCTGCTCTATATTTTCCGGCAGCGAATGCTGATCGCTTTTTATAGCGGTTTCAAAATCAAGTGTTTTGGCAGGTGAGAGTAGTACAATCATTGTTGCTTAGGCTTCAAAAAGTTTGGCAACCATAAAAGCAGCGCTCGCTGCGGCGGCGCCAATCATTGTAACTTTCAGAGCACCCATGAATAGGGGTTGTCCAGTAGCTTTGCTCTTGAAATACCCAAAAGTGAAAAGGCAAAGTAAGGTAACAATTGCCGATATTTTCAGACCTTCCAAAGGAGTATCGGTCATAAAATAGGGTATAAGCGGTATGATACCGCCCACGAGGTAGGAGGTGCCGATGGTTAACGCACTCCTAGACGCCCTATTTTCATTGGGTTTTTCGAGTCCGAGTTCGAATTTCATCATGAAATCAACCCATTTTTGTTTGTCTTTTGCTAACTCTTCCACCAACATCGTTTGCGATTCTTCACTGAAACCATATTCCTGAAAGATTTCTTTCACCTCTTGTTTTTCGCGTTCCGGTACTCTTTCAACTTCGTCCCATTCTCTTTTAAGTTCCGAATGGTAGTGTTCTACTTCTGTTTTTCCAGCAAGGTAGCCGCCCAATCCCATGGCAATGGCGCCTGCTATCATTTCTGCAATTCCTGCTGTGATGACAATGTCGTTGTTGCTTACTGCACTGCTCACGCCGGCGGCTAAGGCAAAGGGAACGGTGAGTCCGTCAGACATGCCAATTACCACGTCGGTGATAAAGTCAGAGTTGGTCAAGTGGTTTTCTTCGTGTGTCATATGCTGTGTTTAAGGTAAAAAAAAAAGGGCGTAAATAAATACGCCCTTCTTTGCAAAGATGCTGTATTCTAGTATCTGTAAGCGTCAGATTTGTAAGGACCTTCTACTTTAACACCGATATAGTCGGCTTGTTCTTTTGTTAAAACTTCCAATTCCACAGAAATTTTATTCAAGTGCAAGCGCGCTACTTTTTCGTCCAAAGATTTTGGAAGAACGTATACTTTGTTTTCGTATTTACCAGGATTCATCCACAACTCTAATTGAGCCAATACTTGATTGGTAAATGAGCTCGACATAACGAATGACGGGTGACCTGTTGCGCAACCCAAGTTTACCAAGCGGCCTTCAGCCAAAACAATCACATCATTTCCAGATTTAACAGTGTATTTGTCAACTTGTGCTTTGATGTTTTCTTTTGTGCTTCCGTATGTTTTGTTCAACCAAGCCATATCGATTTCTGTGTCGAAGTGACCGATGTTACAAACGATGGCTTTGTCTTTCATCGCTTCGAAGTGACGACCAACGACGATGTCTTTGTTACCAGTTGTGGTTACAATGATGTCGGCTTCTAAAACCGCTTTGTCCATTGATTTCACTTCAAAACCTTCCATTGCCGCTTGTAAAGCGCAGATAGGGTCGATTTCAGTAACAATCACACGAGCACCAGCACCTCTCAATGAATCCGCTGAACCTTTTCCAACGTCGCCATAACCAGCAACAACAGCAACTTTACCGGCCATCATGATATCAGTGGCGCGACGGATTCCGTCAACCAATGATTCGCGACATCCGTATTTGTTGTCAAATTTAGATTTAGTTACTGAGTCGTTGATATTGATAGCAGGCAGCGGTAAGCCACCTTTCGCTGCTCTTTCGTTCAAACGAAGTACACCAGTTGTTGTTTCTTCAGAAATACCTTTGATGTCAGCAATCAATTCAGGAAAACGATCTAAAACCATATTTGTTAAATCGCCACCGTCGTCCAAAATCATATTCAAAGCTTTTCCGCCTTCAAAAGCGTGAAGCGTTTGTTCAATACACCAGTCGAAATCTACTTCGTTCAAGTTTTTCCAAGCGAAAACCGGAATTCCTGCAGCAGCAATCGCGGCAGCAGCGTGGTCTTGCGTAGAGAAGATGTTACATGATGACCAACTTACTTCAGCGCCTAATTCTGTTAATGTTTCAATTAGTACCGCCGTTTGAATGGTCATGTGCAAACAACCAGCAATTCTCGCACCTTTCAAAGGCTGAGATTTTTTGAATTCTTCGCGAAGTGACATTAAACCTGGCATTTCGGCCTCAGCCAAACGAATTTCTTTTCTACCCCATTCAGCCAAAGACATGTCTTTTACCTTGAAGGAGAGCTTTTGTGCAGTCATTTTTTCCATGTTAAATTTTATTTTATGCAAAGTTACAAAATGTTGATTCTGCAAACAATTATAAATTCACTATTTTCGTCCCGACTATGAACATTTATCAACATATATTACAAAAGTCGGCGGCAGGCAAAAAGCAATTTGCTGTTTTGATTGACCCTGATAAGGAAACGGAAAGCTCATTGCTGTCTTTGGGTGAGCTTGCGAATCAAGGTTTGGTGGATTATTTCTTTGTGGGTGGAAGTTTGCTAACACAAGACTGTATTGATGCTTGTATCGCCACAATAAAAAGTGTTTCCAATATTCCAGTGGTGTTGTTTCCTGGTAGTGTTTTGCAAATCAACCAGAAGGCCGATGGTCTTTTGTTTTTGTCATTGATCAGTGGCAGGAACGCTGACTTGCTAATTGGAAAGCATGTGGTTTCTGCGCCAATGTTAAAACAATCAAAGTTGGAGGTATTGCCAACTGGATATATGCTGATTGATGGTGGTCATCCTACTTCTGTTAGTTATATGAGTAACACAACGCCTATTCCTGCTGATAAAAAAGACATTGCTGTTTGCACGGCAATGGCGGGCGAGCTGCTTGGTTTAAAATTGATTTTTATGGATGCGGGCAGTGGAGCTGCGCATCCTGTATCTGAAGTCATGGTTACTGCAGTTAAAAAAGCCATTGGCATTCCACTGATTGTTGGCGGAGGAATAAAGTCGGCTGAAAAAGCCAAAGCTATTTTTGATGCTGGAGCCGATGTTGTTGTTGTTGGAAACGCTATCGAAAGCAATCGAGCGCTCATTCAGGAGATCGCAGCTATCATATCTTAATTTATTTGTATTAATTAAAGTTGGAAGGGCACTAAAAATTTATTTTCAATAATGTTTGTACGTACAACAAATGTTTGTACATTTGAATTTATAACTAAAAAATATACATTATGATTACTAAATTATCTTTCAAGAAATCAATCACGGCAGGCGCATTGGCTGCAGTTGCAGCAGCAGCAGTTAACGTGCTTTTGTTTTTTGTGCTTAAGGCAGCAGGCGTTTTTGTGGACACTATTTTTTTGCAACCCAATCAGCCCTTAACGGTTTTAGCGGTGCTAATTGCAAGCATTGTCCCAACATTGATTGCTAGTGTCGTTTTTTTCTTAATTGAAAAATTCACTAACAATGGTTTCAAAATCTTCACAATTGTGTCTGTTGTGTTGTTATTGCTTTCATTTATGAATCCATTTATGGGAATTCCTAATGTTACCATAAGTTTTGCTCTTGGACTTAATTTAATGCATGTTGTTGTTGTTTTAGCGTTATTGATCTTTATAGGAAAGGCGCATAAGCAAAATGCCTAATTATTAAAGAGTATGTTCGTTGTTAGCAATATGAAATAAATAGTAAATATGAAAATACTAGCATTTGGCGCTTCTTATAGTCGCAATTCAATTAACAAAACTTTTGCTGCCTACGTTGCAAAGCAAATTGGTAATGCTGAGGTTGAGGTGTTGGATTTAAGTCAATACGATTTGCCGATTTTTACGGTGGACATAGAAAAGGAAGTGGGAACGCCCACTTTTGTCAATGCTTTTTTGTCGAAGTTAGAAAGTGCTGATTTACTGGTTATTTCTATGGCTGAACACAATGGAAGTTATACGGTTGCATTTAAAAATTTATTTGATTGGACTTCACGCGCGAAGTTGAAAATGTTTGAGGATAAGAAAATGATTTTATTGTCTGCCGCTCCAGGGCCAAGGGGTGGCAAGGGAGTGATTGATTCTGCTTTGGTGCGTTTTCCTATGCACGGAGCCAATATTGTTATGCATTTCACATTGCCGAAATTCTCTGAAAATTTTAGTGACGACCTTGGCATTTTAAATGAGGAATTGAAGAAGGACTTTAGTGCTAAAATTGAAAATCTTTCATTTTGAAGTACTTTTTAAAAAGATCGTCAGATCGCATATACAAAAAAGATGCTTGGAAGGAAAGTTGGTATGCTTTCGTTCCGTATCAGACAAACTTTGGTGAGTTGTGTGGTTTTGCTGATGATATTGTACAGCCTGGAAAAGGATTTGGCATGCATCCCCATCAAAATATGGAAATCAGCACCATTGTTTTGTCAGGTTCTCAGGCGCATAAGGACGATACGGGAAGTGAAGGTATTGTAGATGAAAATTCAGTTCAAACGATGAGCGCTGGAAAGGGGATTTTGCACAGTGAATACAATGCTTCGAATATTCATGATTTCCATAGTTATCAAATTTGGGTATATCCTAAAATGAACAATGTCGCACCTCGCCACGCTAAATTTGTGTATCAGCCGCAAGATAAATTGAATAAATTATTATTGGCCCTTTCTCCCGACGAAAGAAATGGCAGTAAACAGATTAACCAAGATGCATTTTTTAGCCTATCTCTTATAGAGGCAAATACTAATATTTCGTACGCGGTGCACCAAAAAGGAAATGGAGTTTATATTCATTGTGCCAGTGGCGTGGTGGAGATTGCTGGTCAACATATTTTGGCGGGCGACGCCATTGGTGTGTACGAAACTGAAATTATTTCTATTCTCGCACACGAGGCTGCTGACCTCATCTTTGTTGAGGTTCCAATGGAGAGGGGAATAACGCTCTAGTTATTTTTCTTTTGCATCTCCCAAAAAATTCTATCTTTGTTACCTCTTATAGGGGTGTCTATTAAAGGCTGAGAAAATACCCTCATAACCTGATACAGGTAATGCTGTCGAAGGGAATAAGTTCCGTATGGATTCTCCGCCTTTTTGTGCGCTCTGCGTAAATAAATGAACGTGGAAATTAAAGTCAATAGAGATACAGTTCACATCACCAGCACTACCACTGTTTTGTCATTGCTGCAAAAACTTCGTGGCGAAAAATTGAATGGTTTAGCGGTGGCGGTAAATGAAAAGGTGATTCCTCGTCCCCAATGGGAGATAATGCAATTAAATCAAAATGACAATGTGTTGATAATTCAAGCCACACAAGGCGGATAGTAAGTTCAAAGTTTCAAGTTTAAGGTTCAAAGTTGAATACAGAAAATAATAGATATGAAAAATAAAGAAGAGAAATTACCAAACGAAGGAACGATCACTTGTAGTCCTTTTCCGGCATCTAAGAAGGTTTATGTGCAAGGTGAAATTCATGATATTAAGGTGGCAATGCGCGAAATTGCGCTGACGGACACAAAGTTCAATGGAAAAAATATTGCAAATGCTGCGGTAACCGTTTACGATACAAGCGGTCCGTTTACAGACATTGACCTCACTGTTGATGTAAAGCAGGGTATTCCTAAAATTCGTGAGCAGTGGATTTTAGATCGGGGCGATGTGGAGCAAATGGATGGCATGTCGTCGTTGTATGGCAACGAGCGCATGAACAACAAGGGCTTGGATTATTTGCGTTTTGAAAAAATTGAAAAACCTTTGCGTGCAAAAAAAGGAGCCAATGTTTCACAAATGCACTATGCAAAGAAAGGCATCATAACGCCTGAAATGGAATACATTGCGATTCGTGAAAACCAACGCTTTGAAAGCGTTGAAAATCCAGGTATTTCGCATCCAGGTGAATCTTTTGGCGCGAAGACGCCGGTTGGTAAAATTACACCTGAGTTCGTTCGTTCTGAAATCGCGGCAGGTCGCGCTATTATTCCCAACAACATCAATCATCCTGAATCTGAGCCAATGATCATTGGTCGCAATTTCTTGGTGAAAATTAATGCGAACATTGGAAACTCTGCAGTAACTTCAAGTATTGAAGAAGAAGTTGAAAAAGCAGTGTGGGCTTGTCGTTGGGGAGCTGATACCATTATGGATTTATCAACAGGAAAAAATATTCACGAAACAAGAGAGTGGATCATCCGAAATTCCCCTGTGCCAATAGGTACAGTGCCTATCTATCAAGCATTAGAAAAAGTAAATGGAAAGGCTGAAGATTTAACTTGGGAAATATTTAGAGATACTTTAATAGAGCAAGCCGAGCAAGGAGTGGATTATTTCACGATTCACGCTGGTGTGCTGCTGCGTTATGTTCCCATGACAGCCAAACGCGTTACGGGTATTGTTTCTCGCGGTGGTTCAATCATGGCGAAATGGTGCTTGTCGCACCACAAAGAAAATTTCTTGTATACGCATTTTGAAGACATTTGTGAAATCATGAAAGCATACGACGTTGCTTTTTCATTGGGCGACGGCCTACGTCCGGGATCGCTTGCCGATGCCAACGACGAAGCACAGTTTTCTGAATTGAGAACCTTGGGTGAACTAACGAAAATTGCTTGGAAACACGATATTCAGGTGATGATAGAAGGGCCTGGCCACGTGCCGATGCAGCTCATTAAAGAAAATATGGACGAGCAATTGAAGCACTGTGATGAAGCACCTTTTTACACGCTTGGACCCTTGACTACCGATATCGCACCGGGTTATGACCACATTACTTCTGCCATTGGTGCTGCGCAAATTGGCTGGTACGGTTGCGCAATGTTGTGCTACGTTACGCCAAAAGAGCACTTAGGATTGCCCAACAAGAAAGATGTTAAAGACGGTGTGATTACCTATAAAATTGCTGCGCATGCGGCCGACTTAGCAAAAGGGCACCCTGGCGCATATTACAGAGACAATTGTTTGTCGAAAGCGCGTTTTGAATTCCGTTGGCAAGATCAATTCAACTTGTCGTTGGATCCTGATACTGCTCGTGAATTTCACGACGAGACTTTACCTGCAGAGGGTGCGAAAGAAGCGCATTTCTGTTCCATGTGCGGACCAAAATTTTGCTCGATGAAAATCAGTCAGGAAGTGCGCGACTATGCGGCCGACCAAGAACTGAAAACCGCATTGGATAATAAGTCGGAGGAGTTTAAAAAAGTGGGTGAAATATATATTTAGTATATGGAATTGATATTGATATCTCCGCAGTCATCTACTGAAAACGAAGTTGAAAAGATTATTGGTCTTTTTATAGCCGGTTTAGAAGTATTTCACTTGCGTAAGCCTGGCTATTCGAAAGAGAAAATGATGCGATTTATTGAGCAAATTCCTGAACATTTTCACAACCGAATAGTAATTCATTCTCACCACCGCTTGGCTTTGAAATACAATTTGCACGGCATTCATTTGTCGTCCAGTAAACGAAAAAGTCGTTTTGATATGTGGGTGATAAAGCGTTTTATTATTAGAAGAAAACACAATTTAACAGTGTCAACATCTTTTCATAAAATATCCAATGTTGATCTTTATGATCCACTATACAACTATGTTTTTTTGAGTCCGGTATTTGATAGCATCTCTAAAAAAGATTACCAAAGTGGTTTCGATGCGTTTTCTCTTCAGAAGGCCTTGGAACGCAGCAAATACAGAGTGTATGCATTGGGTGGTTTGTGTGCTGAAAATATTGCATTGGCTAAAGAATACGGATTCAAAGGGGGTGCCTTATTGGGTGGGATTTGGACTGAAGAAGACCCTGTAGAGGCCTATAAGAAATGTTTGAGTGTATGCAAGGAAATAGAGCAATAGTACTTTCTATAGCTGGCTTTGATCCCAGTGCTGGTGCAGGTGTTTTGTCGGACATCAAAACATTTGAGCGTTTCAAAGTGTACGGTGTAGGCGTAAGCACGGCTACTACTTTTCAAACAGACACTGTTTTTCAAGATTGTAAATGGGAGAAAGTAGAAGATGTGCTGCGTCAAATGAATTTGCTTTTTGATCGTTTCGACGTTAAATGCGTAAAGATAGGCATCGTTCCCGACGTGTATTTTTTAGCTGCTGTTGTCGCTGAAATAAAATCTTTGTCACCTGACACTTCCATTGTTTGGGATCCTGTGCACAAGTCGAGTACTGGTTTTACTTTTTTTAAAGAAGTGGGCGATGATTTTATTTTGTCTGATGTATTGCGAAAAATCAACTTGCTAACACCGAATCATGCCGAGGCCTTGTTCTTTGGTAGGGAAGATGATGCGCAGCGCAGCGCCAAAAAATTGAGTCGTTATTGCAACATATTGCTCAAAGATGGACATGGGGCAGGCGCAATGTCTACCGACGTTTTGTTTTTGCAAAGTGATGAAGCCATTCAGTTGCATGCTGAGCGCATTCAAGGCGCTGTCAAGCATGGATCGGGTTGTGTGTTGTCGGCGTCAATCACTGCGTTGATCGCGCAAGGAATGGATTTGGAAAGCGCTTGTCGCGAAGCAAAAAAATACATTGCTCAATTTTTAACAAGTTCAAACGCTTTATTGGGTTATCATGTATAATCTTACAAAAATAGCGCAACTGCAATTCATCACTTCTGATGACTGTGCCCTGTCTCATTTAGAGCAAATTAAATTGGTGCTCAACAATGGGGTGCAATGGGTACAGCTTCGTGCAAAAAATATGGATGCCGATTCTTTTTTTCGTTTGGCGGAAGAGGCTAAAAAAATGACCGAGCATTTTGCGGCAACTTTGATTGTCAACGATCATGTGGAACTTGCCAAGGCGATGCATGCCGATGGCGTGCACATTGGTAAAAACGATATTTTTCCGTCGCTTGCGCGACAAATATTGGGCGATAAAATTATTGGAGGCACGGCAAATACACTTGCCGATATACAAGCGATTGAAAAATACGTTGATTATGTAGGATTGGGTCCTTTTAGATTTACGAACACCAAAAAGAATTTGAGTCCAGTATTGGGCCATGCAGGTTACGCAAATATTTTGCAGCAAATGCAAGTGAAAATTCCTGTTATTGCTATTGGCGGACTCACTGTAGAAGATGTTGAAACATTGATGAATACTGGTGTTCATGGCATCGCTATATCGGGCGCCATCATCAATGCAGCACAGCCTGAAATAAAAATAAAACAATTTTTAAACGCCCTTGAATCATATGTTAGCACAGCCATTTAAAATAGGAGACAAGATTTTTCAGTCGCGTTTGTTCACCGGAACCGGAAAGTTCAGCGACGTGTTGAGTATGGAAAAAGCCATCGAGGCAAGTGAATCTGAGCTGGTGACAGTGGCTTTAAAGCGTGTTGACATGCGCAATGAGAACGACGATATTTTAAGTCACCTCAAACATCCGCGCATCAATTTGTTGCCCAATACCTCAGGTGTGCGTACCGCCAAAGAAGCAGTTTTTGCTGCACAGTTGGCGCGGGAAGCCCTTGAAACAAATTGGTTGAAATTAGAAATACACCCTGATCCAAGATACCTTTTGCCCGATCCTATTGAAACATTAAAGGCGGCCGAAGAATTGGTGAAATTGGGTTTCATTGTTTTGCCCTACGTCAATGCCGATCCAGTGCTGTGCAAGCGTTTAGAGGAAGTTGGCGTTGCGGCCGTAATGCCTTTGGGTGCACCTATTGGCAGCAACAAGGGTTTGCGCACCGTTGATATGTTACAAATCATTATTGCCGAAAGTAAAGTGCCTGTCATTGTTGATGCGGGTATTGGTGCGCCGTCACACGCGGCTTATGCCATGGAATTGGGCGCCGATGCGGTACTGGTGAATACCGCCATCGCAGTGGCCGACGATGCTGTTGCCATGGCTTACGCTTTTAAATTGGCTGTGCAAGCGGGGCGACTCGCCTTTGAAGCAAAGCTCGGAAGCATTCGTCATCAGGCGCATGCCAGCAGTCCACTCACCGCATTTTTACAAGACTAATGAATTTCAATCAAGTTATAGCACAGTATTCTTGGGACAACGTAAAAGAAAGTATTTACGCCAAAACAGCCGTTGATGTTGAAAAAGCATTGACTGCAGAACAAGTTAGTTTAGAAGATTTTAAAGCTTTGATTTCGCCGGCAGCGGAGCCTTTTTTAGAACGGATGGCAGTTCAAAGTCGAGCCCTTACTTTAAAGCGTTTTGGCAACACAGTGCAAATGTTTGCCCCTTTGTATTTGTCAAATGAGTGTCAAAACATATGCACCTATTGCGGTTTCAGTTTGCACAATAAAATTTTGCGCACCACCTTAACCGATGCACAAATTATACGCGAGTGTGAAGCCGTAAAAGTTTTGGGCTTTGACCATATTTTATTGGTGACGGGCGAAGCCAATAAAACGGTGGGGGTTGATTATTTGATCAACGCCATTAGATTGGTGCGGCCTTATTTTGCAAACATTTCAATTGAAGTGCAGCCTTTGGAGCAAGCCGAGTACGAGTTGCTGATTCAAGAAGGATTGTATGCCGTGCTGGTATATCAGGAAACCTACCACCAAGAGGAATACAAAACACACCATACCAAAGGAAAAAAATCGAATTACGAATACAGAATAGATACGCCTGACCGTCTCGGAAAGGCGGGGGTGCACAAAATTGGATTGGGTGTTTTGATTGGTTTGGAAGATTGGCGTGCCGATTCTTTTTTCAATGCTTTGCACTTGAGCTATCTTGAAAAAAATTATTGGCAAACGCGTTATTCTGTTTCCTTTCCACGGCTGCGTCCGGCCGAAGGCCTGTTGGAACCTAAAGTGGTGATGAACGACAAACAATTGGTGCAATTGATTTGTGCTTACCGCATTTTCAATGAAAATGTCGAGCTGTCGATCTCTACCCGTGAAAATGCAGCCTTCAGAAACAATATTTTTAAAATCGGAATCACCTCTATGTCTGCGGGTTCTAAAACCAATCCGGGCGGTTATGCTGTGTTTCCTGAAAAGGAAAGTTTAGAGCAGTTTGAAATCGACGACAGTCGCAGTCCCCATGAAGTGGCACAAATGATTCAGTCGCAAGGCTACGAATCGGTTTGGAAAGATTGGGATAAAGTGTTTAATTTATAGTCTGTAATTTTTGTACAACCATTAACGATTGAAATTTGTAGTGCAGTCTCATTGACTACCGAAGAAAGTTATGCATAAAATCAAAGTGCTTCTGGTATTGAGTTTGTTGTATGTTTGTGCTTTTTCGCAGCCCGATAAGTTCAAGCTGTACAGCATCACCAAGGAAGATGGATTGATGAGCGACTACATTGAAAATGTGTTTCGCGACAGCTACGGTTTTTTATGGGTGGCGAATGTAGAAGGGTTGAACCGCTGGGATGGCAGCACTTTTAAAAAGTACCGGCACTCCAATGACGACAGCACCAGCTTGGTCAACAATATCGTTTATTCTATTTTTCAAGACAGTCAGCAGCGCTTGTGGTTTGGTACCAATAGCGGGCTCAATCTTTACGACCGTGAGCGCGATTGCTTCATCGCTTGCAATACAGGTAGTCCCGATCCTTCGGTGTCGGTCAATGTGGTCACCGAAGATTCAAAGCACCAGTTGTGGTTGGGTACTTCAAGCGGTGTGTGTAAGTACGATCACTTGCATAAAAAAAGTCAATGGTACAGCCACGAAAGAGGCAATCCAAACTCCTTGAGCGACAACAATGTTTTGGGCTTGAGTATCGACGATTACGACAATATTTGGATAGGCACCTTCAATGGCGGGGTGAACAAATTGGTTGATGCCACTAAAAAATTCACGCGCTTTTCGCACGACGAAGACAATGCCAAAAGTATTTGCAGCAATAAAATTCGCACCGTTTTGGCCGACCACAACAACAACATTTGGATAGGTACTTTTGAAAGCGGTGTCACTTTGCTTAACAACAAAGGCGCAGTGTTGAGGCATTATTCGGATTTCTCCGATAAAAACCATCCTTCCGCCACACGCGATGCCGTTATCAGTATTTACGAAGACAAAAGCAATACCATTTGGGTGGGTTCTGACAATGAGTTGGCTTATTTTTTGGATGCCAACCGCAAGGTTTTTGTGCCCTTCGACAATTCACCCTACAAAAAATTCAATGTGGTGTGCCACTCGGTGTCGTCTATTTACGAAGACAATGCCGGCAACCTTTGGTTTGGAACCCACGGCTATGGCTTGTTTTACACGAGTAGTCGCAAAAATATTTTTCGCCATTTCCACAAAAGTGATCCCAATACAAGGGGATTGAACCATGATTTTACTTCTGCGTTTTACGAAGACAAGAAAGGCGATATTTGGGTTGGTACCGATGGTGGCGGACTCACGCGCTTTGAACCCCGAACAAATAAATTCACCAACTATTCCACTGACAATGGATTGAGCAGCAATTCTATTTTAGAAATTAAAGAAGACCACAAAGGCAATCTTTGGTTGGCGACGTGGAGTGGGGGCTTGATTTGTTTTGATCCCAAAAGCGCCAAAAGCACTACCTATACCTATAACGCCAAAGATCCATCGTCGCTCATTTTCAACAACATCAAATCCATTTTAATTGAAGACTCTGTCATCTGGGTGGGTACGCATGGCGAAGGCATTGCTGTTTTTGATTTGCAAAGCAAAAAGTTTATCCACCACAAAAACAACAAAACCATTCCTTTTGACATGAAGTTGCCCGCTTGGATCAACCACTTGTTTAAAGATTCGAAGGGACGTATTTGGATGAGTAGCTACGATGGCTTGTTTGTGTACGACCGCAAAAAACTGGGCCGTTACATTCATTCTGCTGATAGCAGCAGCATCAGCAGCAACGATGTCAACATGGTGGCCGAAGATTTAAATGGGCAAATATGGGCCATTACTGAATCAGGTGGACTCGAACTGTTCAATGAAAAAACACAAAGCTTCACCCACTTTAGCGAACGCTACCGTTTGCCGCAAACATTGAAAGCTATTGTATTTGACAATAAAGGTACCCTGTGGTTGAGTTCAAACGAAGGACTGTTAGCGCTGCATACAAAAACACAAAAATTAGAGCGCTTCGATGTGTCTGACGGTTTGCAAGGAAATTCCTTCTTCATCAAGTCAGTGTTAAAAAACCGAGCCGGTGAATTGTATTTTGGTGGAACCAATGGCTTCAATGTTTTTGATCCCAATAAAATTAAGGCCGCTGCGGCTTCTTTTCCGGTGTACCTCACCGAGCTATATGTTTTTGACGAACTGCAAAAACCAGGTGCTGCTGAATCGCCATTGAACAAGGTGATCAACTTTACCGATACTTTGGTGTTGAACGCTGATCAGTCGTTTTTCACCATTGCTTTTACAGCAGTGAATTTATATGCCGCAAGTAAAATGGAATTTGCTTACCAGCTCGAAGGCTTGCACGACGAGTGGATTGTGGTGCACGGTGATCGCAAAGTATCGTTTACCAATCTTGATCCGGGTAAATACATTTTTAAAATCAAATGCACCAATTTAGGTGCACAAGATGATGCGCAGGTAAAGCAATTATTGATCGTTATTTTGCCGCCCTGGTGGAAAACAGCGTGGTTTAAGTTTTTGGTTTTTATCGCCGTTATTGGCGCCGTTGCCTTGGTGTTTTACTTGCGTCTCAATGCCATTAAAGAGCGCAACAAACAGTTGAAAATTGAGGTGGCTGCGCGCACCCAAGAACTCACCGATACCAATATGGTGCTGGTAGAGCGCAACGATGAAATTAAAAGTCAAAACAAAAAACTCGAGGCATACAACGACGAAGTAACCAAGCAGTCGGAGCGCATTTTAAAACAACAATCCGAAATTCTTGCCCAAAATCAAGAACTCGAACAAACGGTGAATGAGCTCACCAAGCTGAACCAAACCAAAAATAAATTCTTCTCCATTTTGGCGCACGACCTTAAAAGTCACGTGTACGCCCTCACCAGTATTTCTAATTTATTGAAGAAAAAGTTGCCAAGTATTGAAAAAGATGCTGTTTCTGAATACGTTGACAGCATTGATAAATCGTCCAATTCCATTTATCAATTGTTGATTAATCTTTTAGACTGGGCGCGTACACAATCGAAAAACATTCCTTATTCTCCCGCCGGTGTTAATGTT
Organism: Flavobacteriales bacterium; assembly: GCA_947444925.1. Taxonomy (GTDB): domain Bacteria; phylum Bacteroidota; class Bacteroidia; order Flavobacteriales_C; genus JAHEZL01. The sequence continues at coordinate 90,669 of CANFBW010000001.1, forward strand.
TATGAGTTGGTGACAAAAAATGGTATTTTGATGGAGCAGCAGTTCCGCACCAAAAACATTGCCTTGGAGGTTAAAATTGATCAAGCACATTACATATATGCCGACTATCCGATGATTGATTCAGTGGTGCGCAATATCATTGGCAACAGCATCAAGTTCACCGCCGCCATGGGAAAAATCACTGTAGAGTCAGAAGAATTAGGTGATGAAATATTGATACGCATTCGCGACAATGGTATTGGCATGACCAAAGAGCAAATTGACAATGTTTTTAAAATCGACAAAAATACTTCGTCGCGCGGTACGGCAGGTGAAACCGGAACAGGATTGGGACTGATCATTTCCAGCGAATTTTTAGAAATCAACAAAGGCGCATTGCTCATTGAAAGTGAACCCGCTCAAGGTTCGGTGTTTACCATTAAAGTGCCGCGTTTCCGCTCGGCGGTGCCTTTAGACAATTCAGGAGTAATTGGTGCATATCCGGCAGGAATCAATATTGTAGAGCATTCACTGCAGAAGAAGTTAACCGACGACAAGATTTTAAAAATCAAAGGAAAGCGCTTGCTCATCGTTGAAGACAATCAAGAATTGCGCTCCTTCCTGCGCTTGTTGCTGTCAGATGTATTCACAATATTTGAAGCTGAAAATGGAGCAGAGGGACTCAAAATGGCCGCCGAATGCCAGCCTGCAGTCATTATCACCGACATGATGATGCCCGTAATGAATGGTTTGGAATTTTGCAGTGCCATAAAAAATTCAAAAATGACCTCCCACATTCCGGTGATTATGTTGACCGGCCAAAGCGATGAAGAAAGCCAATTGTCGGGTTACGAAGCCGGTGCCGAGGTGTATTTGACAAAGCCGGTGAGTCAAGATATTTTGTTTCAAGTGATTTTGAACTTTATTCAAAACCAAGAAAAAATCCGTCAAAAAATATTGCAGTCCAACGACCTCTATCCTGAAGATGTGGTGATCAATAGGCTCGACGAAGAGTTTTTAAACGAGATTATTGTCTTCATTGAAAAACATTTATCAGACAGTGGTTTAGATTCTAAAATGATTTGCGAGCACATGGGCATCAGTCGCACCGTGCTTTATTCAAAATTTAAAATCATTACCGGTCAAGGTGTGCAAGAGTTTATCAAGTCGGTGCGACTCAAAAAGAGTTTGAAATTGCTTTTTGAGCGACGCTTGACCATCAGTGAAACCGGCTATGAAGTTGGTTTTAGCAGTCCATCGTATTTCATCCGTTGTTTCACGCAGCAATACGGAATGCCTCCGAAAGAGTACATTACTTTTCATAAGCAACAGCAGTGAAAGTGGGGTTGTGTTCAAACTAAATTGGAGTAATTCTTAAGAGGGATTTTCCGATTACATCAAACTTATTTAATTGACGGTGGTGGAAGTTTCAGTGTTTTCCTTTTTTTGCTAGGTGGTATTTCAACTGCAAGCACAATAGCGGCAGCATAGGTAACAATGATCTATTCTTTCCCTAAGAGGTATTCGTTACATCTTAAAAAGCTATATGAAAAAACAAATTACTCCCAGCGCTATTGTTGTTTTGCTGTTCATTTTATTAGGCACGCTTTCGCAAGTGCAAGCCAAATGTCCTGCTGTTTTTATTAATGATTTTTCCGTTTCTGCGAAATTGGTTTGTCCGGGCGGCAAGGTTAGTTTTGACATTTCCACCGACTATGAGAATACAGTCGTGTGGAATTTTGGCAATGGGAGTGTTTCTACTAACCGAAATCCGAACACTACCTACACTTCACCTGGAAAATACTATATTAAATGCTTAGTAAGCAGCAGCTGTGGTAACGATAGCTTAATTCGTGATTCGATAGTGGTGTCGGCAAATATTCCTTATTTCACTTTGAGTGCAAATGCAAGCAACGTAGATTCTATTTGCCCAAATGCGAAAGTAACTTTTAATGTCAATGGAGGAGATTACAAAACGATCAATTGGAGTTTTGACAATGGTCATACGGCAACTAAAAGCGCTGTTGATGAAAAATTTACAACATTGGGTGATCATCCTTATACGCTTGTGCTCACCGATTTTTGTAACAATGACACCACGCTTCACGGAAAAACAGTTGTTAGACACACATCTGATTTTAAAGAAGTCTTAAGGATAAATGCTCCCGATTCGGTATGCTCTAAGGCAAAGATGACCTATAATTGTAATAAAGAGATGCAAGAAATTCGTTGGACTTTTGGTGATGGAGATTCATTCGTCGGCAATCAACAGATGGTAACACATTTTTACAAAACTGACGGAAAGTATACGGTATCACTTACGGCAACTGACTTTTGTGGAAATCAGTTGACAGTCACCGATACCGTTATTGTGATGAACAGCATTAAACCTAGGTTCGATGGTTTTTCAAAAATGACTGACACCGTATGTCCTGGAGGCAATTTTTATATTATGACTTCAGCTTTGCATGCCAATGAATTCAATTGGGATATGGGTGACGGAACGTATTTGCAAGGTGATATTATTTCTCATGAATACAGCAGCGTTGGAATGCATTATTTTTCATTGAAAATTTCAAACACTTGCGGACAGGAAATAACTGTTATAGACAGTATTTATGTATCCAGTAATCATAAAACGGATTTAACTTCTTACGAATATATGACGTTTAGCGATGAAGCCTGTTTGGGTGACAACTTTACCATATTGAGCTTTCCATTCAGTAACTCTACCTTCATTTTAGGAAATGGGCATATTGTCAACGAAAGGCCTGATAGCCTAGTTGATTTCACTGAAACATCAAACTTAAATATTGGATTAACGAGTTTTCACTTCAATACCTATGGCACTTATAAGATTAGTGTGACCAATAACAGTGGTTGCGGTGTTACAGATGCTGTAGAAGTAGGTTCGGTAGAAGTCGTTTCAAGTGCTGCTGCTATGGCTTATATAGGATTGGATTTCCTTGGTGAATCAAAGGGTAATATCGTTTACCTTAATCGATCAACCGACTTTTATGTAGGATTGGGTTCAAGCTATGATATCGATTACGGAGACGGCACAACAAAATCAATTACTACAGGCGGCTTTATTACAGATAAACATACTTACACTGCCGAAGGAACTTACAATGTTAGCTTAAAGGTGACAAATTCATGTGGCGAATCTGATTCAACAGCAATAACTATTACAGTGATTAAAGATCCTGATGGCTATGAAGGTGTGATTGAAAATTCAGCAGAAGCAATGAATGTCGAAGCTTTTCCTAACCCTACTAAGGATGTAATGACTTTCAAATTCAATAGAGGTATCAATGAACACGTGATGTTTAGCATCTACGATGTGCAAGGACAATTGATACATGAGCAAAACATTGCGAACAGCACTACTATTGATTTTGATTTCTCTCAATTCAGTTCGGGTTTATACCTTGCAGGATTTGTCAGCGAAACACAAAACACGCGCACAAGAGTTATGCTTATAAAATAGGTTTATCAGCGTAAGAAAAAAAGCAGCAGTTGAAAAACTGCTGCTTTTTTTGTCTTGTTTAGGTTGCATTTTTAATAGTTGGAGCAGCTGGTGCTGTAAGTGTCATTCGTGTTTTTTCGCCAAGTGATTATTCAAATGCAAAGTCGCTGACTTAATTTGCTGCATCATTGAGGCCTCATCATTAATAAAATCACTTAGCGATATAACACGCTGGTTGAAGGGGGGGGCGTCAATTGCAGCAACAATGCTCTCAAGAGCCGCTGTTGTATATGGCACACAAAACCAATACATTTGTTTTCCATCGATAATGATAGTAGGCAGTGCAGTTGGTGATTTTGATGGTGGTTATTCAAAGTATCGATGTATTAATTTATGATAAGTGTTTAGCAATGAAAATAGAAGGAATAAAAGATCCACAATTGATCTCTGAAGATGGCGAAGTTTTGCACGACAACATTGAAGGTTTGATTATTCATCGCACACCTCCTGTTGAAGATGAGCGCGGCGAATTGGTTGAAATATTTAGAAGCAGTTGGAACATACATCCTGAAGCATTGGTGTATGCGTATTTTGTGTCTATCCGACCAAAAAAAGTTAAAGGTTGGGTGGTGCATAAGTTGCAAGACGATAGAATTTTTGTTGCGAATGGCACGCAGCTGTGGGCATTTTTTGATAATAGGGAATCGTCAAAAACCTACAAAAAATTCTTTAAAGTTACGGTTTCAGAAAAAAATAGAGCGCTGATTATTATTCCCGCAGGTGTTTATCATGCGGTGCAAAACATTGGAACAAGTGATGCGCAATTTGTGAATTTACCTACCAAAGCGTACAATAGAAATTCACCTGATAAATACCGTTTGCCTTTAAAAAATGATTTGATTCCTTTTGACTTTTCTAGCAATGGAGGAATCTAACAAGCATACTGAGGGACAAGTACCTATGGTTTCGGTGATCATGGCAACGTACAATTGCAGTAATACTTTACAGTTTGCAATTGAAAGTGTGCTTCTTCAACAATATACTAATTTTGAAATTTGGGTGATTGGCGATTGCTGCACCGATGATTCAGCAGCAGTAGTGCTTTCATTCAATGATCCCCGAATAAATTGGTACAATAGATCTATTAATTCAGGATCACAATCGGCTCCCAACAACGATGGAATACAACGTGCTAAGGGGAAGTACATTGCTTATTTGGGGCATGACGACCTGTGGTTCCCTAATTATTTGTCAGCAATGGTAGCGCACCTTGAGGCGAATGATTTGGATTTGGTGCATTGTCTTTGTCCGCTTTTAGGGCCACAAGGTGTTATTGAACTAAAAGGACCACTGGGAAAAAATGGCCGATATTCCAATTATCACATTCCCCCTACATCGTGGTTGCATAAAAAAAGCATCGCAGATGTTTGTGGCTATTGGAGTAATGCTAACGAAACAATAGTGGGCGTGGATATTGATTTTTTAAGTAAAGTCGATGATCATAAATTTAAAATCGCTTGTTTGCCAGAACTTTTGGTTTTAAAATTTCCGTCCGCAGCCTGGACACTGTACTCGAGAACGCACAATTTTCCGCAAGAGAATTTTTTAAAAGAAATCAAGGAAGATCCTTCAAGGGTGCTTTTAAAAATATTGCCTCAAATCAGTTTGTGTTTGTCGCGATATCATGCTTACCACTTATCTTTAAAAGAAAGCTTAGACATATTTCTAAAAACCTTGCGAAATAGCTTGCTCGACTTGTACTCTAGAAAGCGATGGCCGCTCAATGTTCTTTTGTTGAAAAAGCATCAAAGTGCGCGTAAAAAATTCAGAAAAAAACGCGGATTGTAAAGTGCTTTCTGCAGAGCAAACATATCTTGAGTGAATTTAAATTTTATGACGAATAAATACATAATAACCGTTTGCTGCCTCACTGCATTAATTCATTTCATTGGCATTTCAAATTTGTCAGGTCGAATTGTAGCATCGCGAACAAAAAAATTTGCATCCTCAATGGTGTTGTTCAATATCCTTTTAATTTGTTCGCAATTTGCCAATACACTGCAAGCACCATTGCTCACTAAAACTATTGAAACAAGTATTATGGCAGGTGAACCTGCAAATGATTTTTTGTTTCGACTCATCCTATTTTCTGCCACAATTGGAGCGACGGTAGGAGCTTTGTGTATCCCAAGCATGCATCGTTTTATGGAAAAGGGGGTGAGTAAATTGTACCAAAACAATTCTGTATTTGAAACAATGATTAAGTCATTAAAATTTTCCACCCTCGTTCACCTTAAAAAAAGCATCACACTACCGCACAAAAACAATTTTTTTCGCTTGCGGCAATTTAAGGAAATGCGCACAAAAATCATTTTGCTAAATGTTTTGGTATACAGTTTTATCAGTGCTAGTATTTTATCGTGTTTGTATGCTGGCTATTTACAACCCAATTTAAGAACCACTGCTTTATCGATGAGCGGAATTGCCGGCGGATTGGGTGCAGTAGGTATGATGCTTTTTTTACAGCCACACGATGCTATATTAACCGACAAGGTAATTGACGGATCAATCGCAGAGGGTCACTTCAGAAGGCACATTTCATTGGTGGTTTTGGCGCGTATTTCGGGAACTATTTTAGGTCAGTTTATTTTTATTCCCATGGCGCATGTTGTGGCCTTTCTCGCCGGAATCATTTAAAAGAATTGCGTACAGAAAATGGCGTAAATATCGCAAGTTACTCTTAATGAGTAAATTGATGGTATTGCCCTATGAATTGTAGACTTTATTGGGGCAAGTTCATAATGGTAATGCTATTTTCGAACTGGGGTGGTTAGTGTTACTTAAAGTCTATTGCGTTGGGAAATATTTGCAACTAAGGCCCTGGAATACATTTTTTTGTCGATTTTGTTTCTTGTGGTCGATTAGTAAATTGATTGAGAGAAAGAAAATGAATGAGCACTGCCTTCAATGCTTGAGAAAGTAGGTTAGGCCATTTTGATTAAATGGCTTTTTTTATGGCTCAAAGCGGCTTATTATTTGTCTATTGATGATGATCGATGGTTGGTATTTAAAACCATTTTTTGTGTTGTTTAAAATTGTTATTTGCACTAGTTTTTACTGTAAATGATTGCTAATTAGTGATCTGTGTTTTTTTTGAAATGTTTTTATAGGACTGTTTTACAATCAATCGGGACTATTTTGAAACATAATCGGAGATATTTGGTTGAACTTTGTATCATCAGCGCATGATAAGCGTTGGAAAAAATTATTTAAACAATTAAAACCAAAAAAATGAGAAAATTAGTACTCCCTTTATTAATGTTGGTTGGATACACGGCTGCAAACGCACAAGTGTGTGTTCCTGGTTATTCTGCTACTGGAATTTATGATAACTTTAGTTCTGCAGAAGCGCCTTCTAATGGTGTTCAAGGTTTGTACCACTGGGGTGATACAGAATTGGCTGGTGATGAAAATCCAGAATTCGTTGCTACTCCTGTAAGAAATGCTGTAACAGGAATGCTTGATGCAGTGATCACTCAAGGAAAAGGAAAATATGCTCCATATGGAATTGGTTTCGGTGATTCAAATGGTGAGCTTGCTGGTGGTTCGTCATATTCAATTGACCTTACATCTGACAAAACTTTTAGATTGAAAGTAAAAAATAACAGTGCAACAGCTGTTAAAGTTAGATTGTCTCTTCAAGATACTTCCATGAATGTGATTGATACCTACGCAGGTGCAGTTCCAGCAACAATTTGGACTTCAGCAATTGAAACTGAAGTTGCTGCAAATGGTATAGCAACTTTGCAAGGTACTTTCGCAGGTGCTGGTCAAGCGAAATACGGAATAAAAGGTGATAACACTGATAATGAATTTATTACGAATTTATTTAACTTCAAAGCAGTTGGTACAATTTTGATTACTGTTTTCAATCCATTGCAAGATGAAGCTGATGGTTGGAAAACACTTCCAATTACAGGTGTATCTTTTTCAGTTGATGAAATTAAATTGGGAGCTTGTCCAACTGGTAATGCAGTAAACGCACTTTCTTCTAACGAAGTTGCTACAGTTTTCCCTAACCCTACATCAGATGTTGCTAACGTAACATTGAATTTGAACCAAGTTTCTGCGGTAAACATTTCTGTAGTTGACATGTTCGGAAGAACAGTTAAAGAAGTAGTTAACGGAAAATTTTCTAACGTAAACGAGCAAGTGAACGTAAGTGGTTTGGCTCAAGGTGTTTACACTGTAAACTATGTTGTTGATGGCGCTACTGCTAAATCAACATTGTTGATGGTTAAATAGTATTCATAATACTTTTTAAAAAGGGCTGCTCGCAAGAGCAGCCCTTTTTTTGTGCCCAATACAGAAGTACTTGTGCCTGTTGTTTTGCATTGTTGCTTGTTGATCAGTGCTCTCTTGTGCTTGCGCTGCTGAGAATTGAATAGTAATGCTCTCAGCATTATATGGTGAAGTAATTGGGATGCTGCACTTGCTGCAATGCTGTGGGGAAATGTGGGTGCTTTGCTTGTAATGGAGTATCTGCTCTGTTTAGTTTTGAGTGTCCCTTTGTTCCCATCACCAACAATACTGCACCAGGCTTTTGTGTAAGGGGTTTTCACAGCTGATACCTTTTGCCTGCTCTTGGATGAGCTATCTTGAGAGTGAAAGAGGGAGTAGTCACTATTTTAAATTCGTCCGAAAGTAGTTCTGTTGAAGCAACAACTTTCGACACTTCAAAATGTGCAATGTCTTGAATATAGGGGTGTTGCTCTCGTTTATTTTCATTTTATGTGATTGTAATTTTGTACAGCGGACAGTTTTAGCATTAATCAGGACTGCTTTTTCTGCCTCCGCGAAACTTTATCCATTACTTTGCTGTAAGAGGTTACAATAGTTTTTAAATCATACAACGCTATATAGATAAATGAAAAAGAGTACAATCCATATCTTAGTATTGATGTTCTTTGCCTTCCATGCGGAGGCAGCGTACGTTGGTTCGCGGGGTGGTTCTACTGTAGTTAAGGATTCTGCCTCGCAGAGTTCTAATGCAGTGTTTCAACCTTCCGCGCTTCTTAAAAAGTATTTTGCAGGTTTGATGACCAGCGACACAAAAGATTCGGTGACGGGCGGTAAGTATGTGCCTTTCACCCAAATCGGTTTGTCGGGTTATGTGCGCCCCTATATACAATATAGAGTAATGGACGCTGTGCGCCCTGGAACTGGAACCAACTCTAAACAGAGTTTAGCAGTAAATGGTTATGAAATCAACAACCAGCAAGCTGGAGGAAATCAAGAGCCTTTTATGTTGTTGCGTTTAGAAGGAAAGCCAACAAGTAAAACCAGTTTTAAATTGGAGTATGCTTTTGACAACCAAATGGATGGTATGGCAAAAACTTACAACAATGCGCCCATTGAAGGAAACAATACTCCTTACTCTCGTCGTTTTTCTTTGTACCGTATTTTGCAATTTCAGGCTAATGCAGTAACGAAAGTAGGTACTTTCAATATCACCGCAGGTGGTGGTGTGAACTGGTACCGATTGAGTCCGCTCACGATGTGGAATTACGAATTTCGTGACGATATGTTTGAGCGCTATCCTTGGGAGCCTGAAAATCCGGCTATGAGCAGATACAGTACTTTTTACGGCGTGCAAAATGTACCGCGTGATGCCCGTTGGGGTAACACAGGGACACAAGGTTTTATTTTGGAGGCCAAAAATTTACCAGCTGGTTTTAATGCGGTTGTGTTATATGGTAAAACCGATAATAGTGGTGGTTTTCAAACTTACTTAAACGGAACTCCTAAGAACATGTTGTCGGGTAGAGTGAGCAAAGGATTGGGAGCACACACTGTGGGTGTTAACTATTTTAGCCAATTTGGCTTTTTTGACGCCACTGCACTTTATAGAATTGACCAGAATATTGTGACTGGTGATGCGCGCATCAACATGAAACACGTGAAGATATTTTCAGAGTTTGGTGCAGGTCGTTACGTAGAAAGTGGAACTATAACCGGGGCAAATTATCTGAATTACTTTGGAACTAACATTGGGGCGCCTGACACTGTTGCTTCTTACAACAACAATTGGGCGCCAACAGCGAGTATTCAAGTAGACTTTGATAAAGTGGCAACTGGCGTTCCGTTGACTTTTAGTGCTTATTATGTTGACAAGAGCGTGGTGAACGTAAACAGTCAAACAATGAATACGGCAAACAGTCATGCTTTGGGTTCTCCTTCAAACGTGAATTCACCTTATGACAATACAACAGTTAGAGGTGCGGTAACAGATGTAGGCCAAATGGCAAACAACAGAATGGGTGCTAGTTTGAAACATGAGAACTCTTATGGTAAATTCAAAGTAATGGCGGGAGTAAGTGTGACACAAGAAATTGAAAACTTGTATAAAACGTATAGCGCATCACCTTACAACACACCCAATACTTCTGCGGCATATGGCGGCTATGCGCAAGGGTTCAATAGTATTTCTTTTCAGCATAGAGCCAATCAATTTACACGTTCCCGTTTTGGTTATTTTCAAAACAACCTCGGTCCTTACGGAAACATCATTAACCAGTACCGCCGATCTTTTGAAACCATTGCCGTTACCGATTCAGGAGCAGCTGGTATGGCTTACAGAAAAGGCTACAATTCATTGGATTTCAATTTGAAGTACAAATTAAGTGTTTTCAAAAGAGATTTGATTTTGTCGAGCTACCACAACTACTCTTCGGTGCAAGACTTTCTTTCTCCAATTCCATTGTTTGACGACAAAGCTTTTTTGCGCTATTACTACACGGAGTTGAATGCTTTTTATGCAGTTGCTCCTAAGTTAACGGTAATTGCATTTTTCAGCTTTGAACGCGCATTGGGTAATAATAGAACGGTTTTAGCTGATGCTAGCGGAGAAGTGATCAAAAGTGCCGAAAGTGCTATTCCAATAGCACGTGCCGATGGTAAAGCAATTGATCAAACAGGTCACGGTTATGGTGTTGGCTTGGATTACGATTTTGCTAAGCGTGCCGGAATATATTTGAGACACCGTTGGTTCGACCACAACGATGTTAACTTCACAAAAGATCACTTTAACGGACAAGAAACTTCAATTGAATTCAAAATTTTCTTCTAAAATGTATAACCCAATGAAACATAAAATCCTTCTATCATTTACGGCCCTAGTGCTGATCGTAAGTTCTAGCGCGAGTGCTCAAGTACTTTACTTTAACGGACTTGGAAGAGCGATTGTCTCTAACGATGCTTTAACGGGCAACGTTAATGATAACGATACTAAAACGGCACGTAAAGCAACCAATGGTTATACGGTTTTTGATCTTGGTGTCAACGTACAGCCTTCAGAGTCACTTAGAGCTGCGGCTACCCTTCGTGTTAAAAATGCCTTTGGTGGTTTTTACGGAGACGGTAGTGTGATGACTTTTCGTCAAATTAAATTAGACGGGGTGATCACTAAGAAAGTGAAGTATGAAATTGGTGACATCGATTTGAGTTTGTCTCCCTATACTTTATTTAATAGTTATGATGGATATTATGATCATGAGGCTGAAATATTTGCTGCTCGTCGTAAAATAGTTTACTATGAAAACTTCAACAATGGCAATAAATGGCGTGTTCAAGGGGCGAACATCAATGCGAATTTAATTTTTGACAAAGGTATAGAAAAAGTGGGTATACAAGCTTTTGTAACCCGCATCGCAAGAGCGAACTATTTCAACAACATCATTCCTGATCGCTTGCAATTTGGTGGTCGTGTGGATGTGTTGCAAAGTAAATTCCTTACTGCTGGTGTAAATTACATTCAAATGACAGATTTGGCTGGAACATCTCCTTCTCCTGCGGTGACGCTTGACAATAAGGTAATGACAGGTGATTTTAAGTTGAATTTTGAAAAGAACAACATTACCTATTCTATCTACGGTGAAGGCGGTGGATCTAATTACACCTACAAACAAAGTTCACCTGATACAAGTAGAAGTAAACAAGACTATTTTTACGATGCAGGTGTGAGCGCAATGTACAAACCTTTGAAATTGAAGGTGTATGCTAACTACAGAAACGTTGGTGCTGATTTCAATAGTCCAGGTGCACAAACGCGTCGTGTTTTTGACTTGGGTGCAAACACTTTGTTTCCAACGTACACAACAGATTCAGGCGCTAATGTATTCGGTAGAGATCCATCAATGTTAGACAGATACAGCGATGAGGGTAAAGTGAGAAACACTACTATCATGGATACTTTGGTGCAATACAATCCAATGTACAACAACATTACACCTTATGGTCAAGCAACTCCTAACCGTCAAGGTTTGTCTATTGGTGCTAGTTTTGGTGATGATGAAAAAATATTGAAGGCCGACGTTGTGGTGAACATGCTTTCTGAATTGAAAGAAGAAATTGGCAATGGAAACAGAAACTACTTGGGTGTTAAAGGAGGAGTGAACTTCAATGCACACAAGTTGTTTAAGCTTGAAAAAATGATCGTTCTTACTGGAGGCGTAAACTATGAGCACACAAGCAGAACATTGGCTCCTAATAAAATTGACCTTACATCAACCGCTATCGACGCTGGTTTGGTTGTAGAGGTGTTGAAGGGCTTAGATATCTTGGCTGGGTACAAAGTGCTTACTGCTAACGGAAATGAGATATATTCAAAAAGAGATGCATTCAATGTTGTGGTAACGAATCCATTGAACAATTGGACATTCAATTACACGCAAACTGTATTGGCTGGTGGTTTAAGATTGCGCCACAGCAAAAATGCCTTTACTACAGTTCAATACCATTTAATGAATTCAAACAATGCAAATACTGGGATCAACTACAGCATTAGCCAAATGTTTATCAATTACACTTTAGTATTTTAAGAATGAGTTTTGCTCGAGTACTTAATAATCGCTTCATTATGAATAGAAACCATGTACATATAGCGCTGCTTTTTTGCTGCATTGTGTTAATTTCTTCTTGCAAAAGAGATCTTACGCCAATAGGCCCTGCGTACAAAATGCCAACGTCAAATTTTACTTTGACTGCTGACCTTAAGGCCGATCTTTCAACAGTGAATTTTTCTGTTGATCCTATTGAAAAGCAATTTTTTACTGCTTCTTTTTCAGAAGAAGTTTCGTGGACTTTGACGTTGACAGGTTTGAACTCTGGCGCAGAAAAGAAATTCCGCGGTCTCTCCAACAAGTTGGATATTTCCAATACAGAATGGACTGGAAAGCACGATGTACTCTACTTTTTTAGAACAGAGGATGTGGTGGCGTCACTAAGTTTTGTGGGCTCTGATTTGCTTTTTACAGATACTTTTCACGTTGATTATCCAAGAAAATGGGATGTTTTGGGCAAGGTGGTGACGGTGCTTGATTTTGAAACAGCGCCTGGGGCAACTAAGTTTCTTTATTCTTTCTTTGATGGAACTCCCAATAGACAACCAACCTATAAAATAACCGATTCAGTGGGTAGCGATATGAATTCTGGTGCAAACAACAGAATTCAATCAGTTATACGCGATCTAGATGGAGGAATCATCACTAGCGAAAGAAAAGGCAGTATTGAAGGTGATAAATTATATAGAATGGCGGGCCACGATGGAGCATACTCAGGTGATGGTGCTTCTTCTAATTTCATTGGTGGTGCCGGAATGCCTAAAACACCTTTTTATGCTTTAGATTCTAATCCAGAAAACGTGTACTTCAATATATACGTTTATGGCACGGGCGACAAAAATTCAAAATTGGTAGTGAACTTTGCCGAAGATGATGATGATGCTGATTTGATTGCTACTTCTGGTTTAAGGGCCGACAATTACGTGCCTTTAGAAGATGAGTACGAATTTGGTATTCAAGTAGACTGGGTGGGCTGGAAATTGGTTTCTGGAAAATATAGTGGTTTCCCTTTGACTACTGACGGTGCGAAAGCCAGAAACGGAAACAAAAAGAGAGAGCCTCACCATATAGGTAAAATTGGCGTGGTGTTGTTGGCAACAACTACGGGTCAGAAAGCCTGCGTTAACTTTGACTTTGCCACTTTTACAATGGGCAAACCATTTAATCCACAAGACTAAAAACTTAAGGCCATACTTGAATGATGAAATATTTTAAACTATCTATAGTGCTTACAGCCCTGCTTGCGCAAGGTTGTGGAATGCACTTCTCTAAACCTGAATTGGATCACTCGGCGCAAATTGCGTTGTACCAAGAGCCAGAAAAAGGAGTGCCAGCACTCGAGTTCAATAAAGGTGTAATTGACGACTTCAGCGGTGAATTGTACAGCTGGTGGGGGAGCGACGGGATTACGTTAAGCAGAAAGGCCGACACTTTTAAAATTGCCATCAATAACGTTGGGTCGATGTACGTTCCTTTTGGTCGAGAAATTAGCAGTTTGGATTTTACAAAAAACAATGCCATCAGAGTGCGCATGCGAACAGAAGGAAAAATTTCTCCAACTATTCGTATCGACATAAAAGATAACTTGGGACGAACCACCAACTCTTCGGCGGTGCAATCAAAAGTGGCAGTTGGACAAGATTATAAAGACTTCTATTTTAACTATAAAGACAAGTGGAAACAAGGCTGGCCCGATAATCAAGTTGTTGATCCTACCTTGGTGTCTGCTATTATGATTTTTGTGAATCCGGGAATGAGTGATTGGACGGGTACTGTGTACATTGATGAAATTGTAGCTGTTGACGCAGAGTTGATTCCTAAAAAAGTAGGATCTGCTGGTGGAATGATCGATAATTTTGATGAAGATCCTTCCTCTTCATGGTGGACCGGTAGTAGTAAACTTGCAATGGAAAAAGTGGCTGACAAAGATATTTGCAAAATCTCATCGGAAGGGGCTGGGGCCAACTACGAAACTTTTGGAAGAACGGTGGATCAACTCGATTTTACCAAGGCTCCTGTCATTCGCATTCGTGCTCGTGTAGAGAATGCCGACGGATTTGAAAATCCTAAATTGCGCGTTGACATTAAAGATAAAGATGGACGAACTGCCAACGAATTCGACATGCGCAATACCATTGTCGCTGGAACTGAATTCAAGGATTATTTTTACGATTTTACCGGAAAGTATTCGCAAGCTTGGCCAGATAAACAAGCGGTAAATCCTAAGGAAATTGAAGCCATTACATTGTTTATCAATGCTGGTGGTCCGGCTTACAATGGGGCCTTGTATATTGAGGAGATTGAAGTAATCACTCTGGAGAAGTACAATCAAATGAAGAAATAAATTTGGACCTGCTTTTGATTGAGGGTACAATATAATGGAGCTAATTTTATTAAAAACACAGGTATGATTTCAAGATTTATAGGAACTGCAATTATTTTTCAACTTTTAGTTTTATGTGGTTTTGCGCAGACTGCGTCACAAGGAAAAATTCGATTGAATCAAGTTGGTTTCTATTCCAACGGACCAAAAATTGCAATTGTAATTTCAACTACGGCGAAAACTTTTTCATTGGTTGATGAGGCAACCAATACTTCTGTTTTTAGTGGAGATTTAACTAAACCTGAGCTTTGGGCATATTCAATGGATACCTGCAGTAAAGCGGTGTTTACAAAATTCAATAAAGCCGGAAAATACCATATTAATGTTCCTGGATTGGGTGATTCGTATTCTTTTACCATTTCGGCTCATTTGGGCATGGACGTAGCTAAAGCTTCGTTGAAAATGTACTACTACCAGCGATCTTCAACTGCTCTGCCTGAGCAATACGCAGGAAGATGGCATAGAGCTGCAGGTCACCCTGATAATAAAGTAATTGTGCATCCTTCAGCTGCAACTGCAACCAGACCTTCTGGAACAATTATTAGCAGTGTTGGTGGATGGTACGATGCTGGAGATTACAATAAGTACATAGTGAATTCAGGGATTAGCACCTACACTTTGATGTCGGTATACGAGAATTATCCTTCTTTTTTCGATACTTTAAAAACGAACATTCCTGAAAGTGGAAATAAGATTCCTGATATTTTAGATGAGGTTTTATACAATGTGCGTTGGATGCTGACCATGCAAGATGAAGATGGTGGGGTATATCACAAACTCACCAATCCTAATTTTGATGATATGGCCTTGCCAGAGAAAAGTCAAGAACCTAGATATGTTGTAATGAAATCTACTGCGGCTTCATGTGATTTTGCTGCTGTAACTGCTGTTGCATACAGAATTTTTAAAAAGTACAATAAGCAATTGCCAGGATTGGCTGATTCATGTGTAGCTGCTTCTTTGAAAGCGTGGAATTGGGCAAAAAAGAATCCGGAGATTAAGTACAATCAAGGTAAAATGAATGGGCTTTATAATCCTGATGTAGTTACTGGCGCTTATGATGATAATAATTTGGGTGATGAATTTCAGTGGGCTGCTATTGAGTTATATATTGCTACAGGGAAAATGAGTTTTTACAATGAAATGCAATTGCAGTATACTTTGAACAATGGTTTTGAACTGCCAACTTGGGATCACGTCAATACTTTGGGATTGTACAGCATCATTGCTAATAAAGACAATTTAGAAAATATGGATCCCGCTGAAATTGAAATGGTAAAAGAAAAGGTTTTGAAAATGGCTGATGAGTACAGAAAAAGTGCAGGAAGATCGGCCTATGCTGTACCAATGGGGGTTACTGCTTCTGATTTTAACTGGGGAAGTAATTCACGCGCAGGTAATCAAGCAATAAATTTGTTGCAAGCTTTTGGTATAACGAATGACAAAACGTATTTATATGCGGCTATGGCTGCGTTTGATTATTACTTAGGAAGAAATGGTACTTCTTTCAGTTTTGTAACGGGTTACGGAAGCAAAACGCCAATGCATCCGCATCACCGTCCGTCAGAAGGTGATGGTATTGTAGAACCAATTCCTGGTTTTATAGTTGGTGGACCAAATCCAGGCTTGGAAGACGCCACTTTTTGTGGTGGTAAGTATGAGCATAAATTGCCAGCAACAGCTTATTTAGATAACAACTGTAGTTATGCAAGTAATGAAATTGCTATCAATTGGAATTCTCCGTTTTTATATATTTCTTTTGCTATAGAAGCATTGGGCGGAAAATAAAGTAAATATTAGATACACGAAGCCCCATTCTACTTTGTTAGAATGGGGCTTTTTGTTTTTAGCATTCATTATTTGCAAATGACTGTCCGCAAACAAGTCTGCAATTTGCTACAAGCATCTATTGTGATTAAGATTAATTCTATTGATGCTATTGTTTATAATCTTTTTTTTAAAAAATATATTGCAGTATTTAAGGCAACCATTACCTTCGTGCATCGTTTTGTATCAAAAATAAAGACAGTGATGGAGATTCAAAGTAGCGAACAACATGCAAATGCAATAGAGCAAGTAGTGCTTTGGCTCAAGAAAGAAGATTATTCCGTAAAAAGCATGTTGGAAATAGAGCGTGTGATACTCGCTATTGAGCATTATTCAGGAATGCCCTTGCCAGCGCGCAGTTTTATAATGTCAAAAGTAAGCTGAAATAAAAAGGTCTAATTGTACTTGATGCTTTCTTTGAATTTTTGGTAAGCCTCTAAGTCTTCCTGTTTTACGCCACCTGGTTTTACACCGGGGTTGGATAAAAAGAAAATCAAATTGTTTAAGTCTTGCGCCAATCGGCGGTTTTTCAATGTTCTTGCGGAGTCATTCTCTTCATAAAGCTTAGGAAGCACAGCCTCAGATTCTGATCCCTCCAGTGTTTTGAGGATTTTCTTTAAACTTTCAGTCATTGGTCAACGATTAGGTAGGTCTAAAATAGCCAAAATAATGCCTTAAGAAAAACGTGCTTTAAAAACGTCCGAAATTATTCAATTGTGCACGGGTAAGAGTAGACAGAAGTGTTGGTTTTACTTTTTAGCGTTTGCTTGTTTGCGTAGCGCTAAGTTCAACTTGGTAACGGCCACATCTCACCTTCAAGAGATCTTCAGCAGGCTCGTAACCCAATGTGCCCGCTTTTTGCAAATCTTTGCAGGCATCAAGTGTATACATGAAGCGCGCTTTAGAAATTGCCCTATTGTAGTACACAATTGCTTGATGAGGTTCAATAGATAATGCTTTGTTGAAGTCTTTTATGGCTTGTACGTGTAAACCTAATTCAGCGAAATAGGCGCCTCTGTTGATGTACGCACTGAGGTTTGTGGAATCGGCTTTGATTTGGTTGTCGAAAAAAACAATGGCTGCTTGGCGTTTTTTGCGCTCTGCCTCACTAATGTCAGTGTTGAAATACTTGTCGACAGAATATTCAACTTTGGTATTCACCATTTTGAAATTCGAACTGTCAATTTTTTCTTCGGTGGCAGTTGCAACGTGCGATGAGTCCATTTTTGCGCCACGTTCGCGCAAATACACTTGTCCGAAAGCTGCGGATATCGTCAGAAAAAAGGCAAGTGTAAATAGTGCTTTCATAGGTATGCTGATGTGGACATATTACGTTGGTGATCTCTCTATTGTTCCACTAAAATAGAATAGAAATTGTTTTTATTACAATACCATTGGATATTTTTATGAAATATATTCCTTTGGCTGCTGCAGGAATTAACTCACTTAGTAGGATGGTGCTGCTTTTTACGTTGATTGCATTGCTTGTTTTTCGACCCAAAACATCTTGAACTTCGATGCTGATATTTGTTGATTCTGGACTTTCAATGTGTAAAACGGAATTTTCTGTAACTGGATTTGGGTAAACGGTCGCTGAGAAAGTGTTTGATTCCAAGGCAGACAATCCTACATTGCCATGAAAAAGTTGTGCGTTGTCAATATACAAAGTATTCCCGCCGCGCGCTCCTACCACTGTTTTGATTTGTAAGCTCGCTTTGCCTGCATATGCGTTGAGGTTGATGGCCATGCTGTTCCATTCTGATACCGAGGGCACAAATGCGCTTGTGGTGGCTTCTTTGGTTTTCAATTCCCCCGAAGTTTTGCTTCCTTTTAAGCTCCAAGTTAAACCGCAGTCTATAGATGCATAGACTTTTAAAAAATCTGCGCTGTTGGCATTTTCAGGAGCGTAGGCAAAATCGAAGGTGTAATTGAGTGGTGCTATGGCGGCGCTTAAATCAAAGTTTGGACTTACCAATGCATGGTTGCAGCCCGTTTCTGTGTGCAAGTCGAGACTCAAAGATGCAAGTCCATTTTTATGCGCAGCAGTGGTTCTCGTGAACTTTGTGTTGCTGGGTGTGCTGATGATCCATGATTTACTGGAATCGGCATTGACAGGGAAGCTTGCGTTTTCAAATCCTTCTGATAAATCGACGTAGGTTCTGGTGCCGCTGTTGTAAATTTCTACAAAATTTATTTTTTCAATAGAATCGGCACCGTGTGCATTGCTTACCTTGAGTTTTATCTTGTATTTCCCCGGAAGACTATAGGTCACTGTAGGTTGCTGAGCAGTGCTTGAGGGAGGAGTTGCACCTTCAAAAGTCCATACCCTATTGCGGTTGCTTGTTAAGCTGTCGTTGTAAGAATGGTCGTAAAAATTTACGGTATCACCAGTGCAGGCAAAGTTTCTGCTGATTGAAAAATCGGCTTTTGGCGCACACTCGTGCACGACGTAGCCATCATTCACTCCTGTTGCAAAAAGGTTGTTGGGCGACCAAAGGTTTGATCGGTAACCAGCATTAGAGTTCAAGGCTGCTAGCATTCGCGTTTTTTGTCCGTTGGTAAACATATATGGACATAAACTATAGTCCATATAGTTTTGCACATTGTCAAGAGTGCCGCAGGTGACCTGACTGGTATTGCAAGAGTTCAAGGTGCCGCTCGTATTGGGTGTGTCGGATACACCATCGTCTTCACCACAGGCTGAAGGAGAGCCGGCAGCGTAGGAGAATCCCCAAGTATGGTAGAGTCCTAAAAAGTGACCTGTCTCGTGTGTCACAGTGGCGCGTGCGAGGGCTGATCCGTAGGAAGTGCCTATGTTGCCAAATTGTTTGTTAACAATGATACTGCCTTCTTTTTCAGTATTTGGCGCAGTGCCAGGTAGGTAGGAATAGCCTCCCACAGCGCTGCCTCCCGCTTCTAAATAGTTGACTATCCATATGTTGTAGTATTTTTGAGTGTCCCAATTGATTAAGCTTTTTTGCGCGGGCCCTGATCCTGCATTGGTAAGGTAGGAGAAGGTGCGCGTAATTCCGTTTGTACAATGGCCATTGGGATCAACGGTAGCGAGACGAAATTCAACACCAACATCGGCAATAATGGATTTAAAAGCTGATACAACCGCGCTGGTGTCGGCATTTCTTTTTTGAAAATCTTCATTGAGTATTCTAATGGCATCTTTTACTTGTGCGTCTGATATGTTGGATGCACCATTGTCGTGTATAACATGCACCACTACAGGTATGATGTAGTTGACATTTCCGCCGAGCACTTGGGCGCCGCCTTTGTAGCTTTGCACTTGGGCTAGAAATTGGTCGAGCGCTATTTTTTTTGCAGGATCATTGTCGGTTGATGTTTTGAGCGCATGATCAAAACCACATATGTTTTGAGCTTGCGTGGAGGAAGGCAGCACGAACAGTAAAAAAATTAGAGCTATTACAAATGTGTTTTTCAAAATGCGTTACTATTTAATTCAGTTTTAAAAATACGCAAACATTGTGAAAGCGTTGCTTCAATTTATGTCAAAAAGTTGCGCACAGTTGCATTAAATCAGGATATAGTGCGTTAAAGTCCTGCTCAATGGCGCTGTAGTTCAGCAATAAATGGTCGCTTGCCTGTTCTAGATTGGATTCAAATCGGGTTCGCGCTGCCATTTGACAAAGGATTTTATGCATTCCTTCTGCACTGGCATACATATTCAGCCAATCGTATTTTATGATATAGTGTGCCAAGTGCTTGCCATTTCCTGGGAGAAAAGGTTCGTGCACAGCAAGGGCGCTGTAAAATTTGGCGCTGAATTGCTGTAGCGTTTCTGCGGGATAGTAGCGCTGAAAGTGTTTGGCTAAAAAATGATCGTAATACACGTCGGTGGCAACGGGTGCGTATTTGCGAAGACTTGGTCTAACAAGACTAACCGTGTTTTTAAAAGAAGGGTGAGCATCTGTGAATTGGTCAATAGCTTGGTGCAGTGGAATGCCTTTTTGCATGTCGGCCGAAAGTAAGATGCGCTCTTTTGGCAAAATACTATCGGCTATGAAATTACCGATGGCGATTTCTTGATTTGTACCCGAAAGGGCGATATGGGCTAAAAAGTTCAAAGCAGATGCTGGATACGAAAGAATAAAATGGGCAATGAAAAGACAAATATACACAGAAGGAAAACAATCTGCACGGGGCTTTTTGAGTTAATGTTTGCGGCGAAACGATGAGTCTTTTCTTGTAAGGCCTTGTAAATTATTTATTAAGAAATGTTTACTTCTACGGTTATAATGCATATTTTAGTGCGAGAGGTATTGAACACGTACACCACGAACTATTAACCGTAGAAAGATTATGTCCGCAAGAACGCTGATTATAGAAGCAACGGAGCAAACTCCGAAAATTTCTTTTGATTCCGAGCACGGTAATTTTAGCATCGTTGGTAAATCGTTGCCTGAAAGTGGAGAAAGCTTTTATCAGCCTATTTTAGCTTGGTTAGACAAGGGGCTTGATAAATCTGCCACTATTTTGAATTTTGAATTCAGTTTACCGCAATTGAATTTGTCGTCGTCGAAAATGCTTTTGTTTATTCTATATAAGTTGAAAGAGCAAAAGGAGGCGGGTAAGCAAGTTTCTATTTGGTGGTACCATGGTGATGAAAATTCAGATATTCTTGAGGTTGGTGAAGATTATGAATTCATGGTTGACATTCCTTTCCGTTTCAAAACAGGGCACTTAAATTTAGCGAATAAGGAATTAATTGTTCTGTAAGCTCTCTTTTTGATTCTTACTTATTATCTTCGCCTCTTAATCAAGAAGTGAAAATCCCATTCCAATGAAAAAATTAATTATTGCCCTACAAGTAGTGTTGCTGGCTGCCGTTGCTTTTTTATTTTACAGAAGCTACGCTGGTCACGAAACAACAGAAATTAAAACAGAAGTAAAGTTGCCAGCCAAATTGACTTCTGATGATATTGTAGTGTATTACAATCAAGACACTTTGTTTGCGAAAAGTAAATATATGTTGGGATTGAAAAAGAATATTGAAGTGGATATGGCAGATTTGGAAAGGGGAATGAGTGCTGCTAAAACACAATATGAAAATTGGGCGCGTCAACAAGAGGAGATGGTGGCTAAAGGATTGTTGAGCGAAGCAGAAATTGAAAAAACAAGAAATGAAGCTGCCCGCAAACAGCAAGCCTTGATGGATCGCAATCAGAATGACGAAAAGTCATTTGGTGAGATGCAATTGGCCATCAATAATAAATTGCAAGATGCGATTAGTGCAGCAACCAAAGTGTTGAACAAGGACGGAAAAATTAAATTTGTACTCGTTTATTCAAAATCTACCCCTTACCTGCATCCAATGGAAGGCGCGGTGGAAATTACCGATCAGTTGGTTGCTGTTGTAGATGAAATATACGCAACTCCGAAGAAGTAGTGTTTATAGCGGAAGAAAAAATAAAGTCGAATATTTCTGAATATGTGCTGTACATGTGGCATATAGAAGATGTGGTACGTGCCTATCAGTTTGAAATTGCTGGCGTCAATAAAAATTTGATTGAAAACTCGGGATTGAGTTTGGTGCAACAACTGCAAATGAAAAATTGGTATATCGATTTGATTGACAAAATGCGCAAAGCGCGTTTGGAGAAAAAAGGACACCTTGAGGAAGTCAACGAAAAAATTGCGGAATTGACTTTATTGCACAGTACTTTATTGTCGGCTATAAAAGACAAAGAGTACATTGCTTTGTATGAAAGCGCAAAGCCAGAAATTGAGGAGTTGAAGAAGCGTTCAGAGTTGAAAACTTTTGAGGAGGGTGCTGACGGAGAACGAAAATCTACAGCTGTAAAAAATGATGTGGTAGCTTGTTTTAATGGTTTGTACGGACTTTGGCTCTTGCGTTTGCAAAAGAAAAAAGTGAGCAAAGAAACCGAGGAGGCCATGAAAAAAATATCGACGATGATGGCGAATTTAACGACGAAGTACCACGCGATGATGAGCGGTAATTAGTATCTTAAGCCAATAGATTTTTGTATGCGTATTCATCTTATTGGATTCTTTTTTCTGCTGTCATCGGCAGTAGGGGCGCAGGTGATCCCCATTCTTTCAAGCGACACTGCATTTGCACGCGAATTCAATGTGTCGGAATATTTCAACATAGACCTCAGTCCTGAAAAACGAGATTATTACAAAAAAGAAATCGCGAAATTCACCGACGATTTAAACTTGTATCCCGATGATTATTTTGCCTACCTCAACCGCGGTGCTGTTTTTTCTTATCTTGGTTTTTATGTCAACGCCATTAGTGATTACGACCAGGCACTTAAGTTGAAAAGCGACATCCCTGAAGCCTATTTCAACAGGTCTATAGCGAAGGCAAGATTTTTATACACCTACGACAGTTGCGTGGATATGTACAAGGCCATTGAGCTGGGATTGCCTCAGGCAACCAAGGCATTTGAAAACAACTGCAAGCGTTATTCAGCTGTAATGGGAAAATAGTTGAGCAAAAAGCCATTCGTCGCTATTGTGCCGTGTTATTTCAAAAAAGAGCAATTGATCCTTCGATGTCCAATTCTGTGGGGATTTATGTATTTAGTCGTTGTCCCTATTAATGTGAAGTTTTAAATTTGATACTTTTTAAAATCCAAGTAGTGATCATTTTTTTGGCTGGAATTTCTATCCACAGGTAACTAAAACTGGATATTATAATGAGAAAGATTAGATAGATGTAAAAGTTGAATGTTAGCCCAATGTAATAGAAGGCAAAATGGTAAAATAAATAGACAGGAAGTTGTAAAATGTATATGCTGAAGCTGATTTCACCTAAAAAAACAAAAGGTTTCCACGAGAGAATTTTATGAATTATACCTTTTTTAATTGATAAAAAAATTAGAATTGGAACAAAAAAAATCGCTAAACCCCCATTGTGAAGTTGCAATGGTAAATAATGATACTTTAACAAGAGGAATAAGCCTAGAAACAATAAAATAAGTATTAGGTCATTCAACTCAAAGCTAATTCTGTTATGGTACTTTAAGAAAAATAGAGCCGCCAAATTCCCTATTAAGAACTCATTGAAGTGCATCAAAGGAAAAAAATAGATAAAATTACTATCTAGTAAAAGTGTGCGGTTTGTCTCCAAATACTGCGCTGCCATTTGAGAAAGAAGCCACAATCCTATTGTGCAAATAGTGATGAGAATTAAGTTGAATTTCGAATATATATATTTCACGAGGAAAGGAAAGGCTGCATAAAAGAAAAATTCAACCGATATCGACCATGAAGGACTGTTTAATGTAAGAGCAATGCTTGGTGTCCACGATTGAATGCATAGCAAGTTTGAAAGGAATACTAATGCGCTGGGTGGATTTTTGTAAACGCAAATATTTAGAAGATACACCGCTAATAATGCGCAAAAGTACAAAGGGTAAATTCTTGCGATTCTTGCAATAAAATATTTCGTTTCGTTGATTTTCTTTGCTTTATAAGCAATAATCATAACAAATCCCGAAAGAACAAAAAAATAACTTACAAAGTATGCTGCTTGAGAAATGATAATAAGTAGAAATTTATTGGTCTTTAGGAAAGTGTTGTCTGCGTAGTGGAGCGCGACAATTACGACGGCAGCAAGAAATCGTGTAAAGGTTAATTGTTCTATTTTCATTGTAACAATTTTGGCATTAAAAGTTTAAATGTATCGATTATATATTTAGGAGATTATTACAAATTTCACTATTCGTGTTGGTGAGGCAAATGGTAACATTATTCTGCGGTTAATGATAAGAGTGTCTTGCTGCAATTAACATACAATATTGTGCATTTATTTTTGTAATTCTTTGCTGTAGAATAATACTGACAACTTCTATTTTAACATTGCGTTTACAAAACAAGAAAAAAATTCTGGTTGCACTTAGTGATTCAATGTTTTTTTAAGATCAGTTCTCGTTCTGAGTTAGGTCGGTGCGTGTATCGTTACTTTTGATACAGCGTTGGTTTAGATGGTAATCATAAAAAAATGCGTATTGTCACCCAATACGCATTTTTTTTACTGTTTATTTGAAGTGAACTAAACCTTGGTGAAGTATCTGAAATCTTGATTGTTTTTGATATTTTTCAAGGATTCAAAAATCAACTTAATTACATTTTCAACATCCTCTTGGTGCGCCGATTCAACTGTAGTATGCATGTATTTTAGCGGAATTGAAATGAGTGCCGATGGCACGCCTCCGTTTGAGTACGCGAAAGCGTCGGTGTCGGTGCCAGTGGCGCGCGACGCCGCCAAGCGTTGAAATGGTATTTTGTTTTTGTCGGCTGTGGTTTTAATGAGTTTCAAAAGATTGTTGTGCACGGCCGGACCAGTAGTCAATACAGGGCCTTTTCCGCAGCGTGTGTCGCCTTGCTCTTTGATGTTGATCATTGGTGTTCCTGTGTCGTGGCAAACGTCGGTAACGATGGCTACATTGGGCTTAATGCTGTTGGTAATCATTTCGGCACCACGCAATCCTACTTCTTCTTGCACTGCATTTACGATGTACAAACCATAGGGTAGTTTCACTTTTTGGGTGTGCAGTAGTCGCGCTACTTCAGCAATGATGAAGCCTCCCAAGCGGTTGTCGAGTGCTCGTCCAACAAAATACTTGTTGTTCAACAGCATGTATTCGTCTTGGTAGGTGATGACGTCGCCCACACGAATGCCGAGTTTTTCAACTTCTTCTTTTGAGGCGGCACCACAGTCTAACCAGATGGTATCTGATTTTGGATTTTCTTCTTTTCCTGCAGTTCTGGTGTGTATGGCTGGCCATCCGAATACAGCTTTTACAATACCGGTTTCGGTGTGAATATTTACGCGCATGGATGGCGCAATTTGATGGTCGGATCCGCCATTGCGACGCACGTAAATAAATCCGTCTTTAGAAATGTAGTGCACAAACCACGAGATTTCATCGGCATGCGCTTCAATGACTACTTTGTATTTTGCTTCGGGATTGACAATGCCAGCCACCGATCCGTAGTTGTCGATGGTGTAGTCGTGTATGTATGGTTTGATGTATTTTAACCACAGTTTTTGCCCTTCTGCTTCAAAGCCAGTTGGTGATGGGTTGTTTAAGTATGTTTCAAGAAATACAAGAGATTCTTTGGTGAGTATTGATTTTGCTTTAGTTGCTTTTTTGTCTTTAGCCATAGCGTATATTTTTTTTAAAAATAACGATATCTGAGATAGTTTAGAGGTGGGGCAAGTGAAAAGTTATTAAAATGATTTGAGGAAAACCCATTGCAAAAATGAAGTTAACGCGAAAGCGACAAAATCCCTTTGTAGCTAAAAGCTTTGCCACTGTACAATGTGCCTTGCACGTCGTAGCGGTATGAACCTGTAGGAACAGGTTTTCCGTCGTAGGTGCCATCCCATGGGAGGTCGAGTGATTCACTTTCAAAAATCTCTTCGTTGTTCATGGACGTGATGGTGAATTTAATGCTTTTCACTCCCTTGCCGATGGGCGCCCATTTGTCAAATTGATTGTCGCCATTTGGGGTAAATGCATTGGGCACTGTTTCGATGCCGGATGCACATGTGTACACGCTTATGTTGCGCATCACCGGTTGATGTAGGTGTTTGTAAGAGATCAATCGGAAGGCTCCTTCCTGTGCGATTTTAATGTAGGGGAGAGAAGAAATGCGAATGAATTCATTTAGCGCATTTCTCTTGAACCATCTTAGAGAGTCGACACTTTCTCCATTGAATACCAAACGCAAATCATTGTTTTCGTAATAGCAGGAATTGAGTTCGTAGTTGCTGCTGTCGCCAATGAGAAAGTCTTGCGTTTGCGCTTGAAAATTAGGATCGTCAACAATTTGCTCTTGGTTGTCTTCTCTGGTTTCGCATGCGAAAAAGAGCAAGGCAAAAAGCATAGCTAGTGTAAGGCGGTATAGTGCAGTATTTATCATAGCACTGTTTTTTTTGATTTTGAATTGGGCTCTATCAAATAGCGAATTCCTGCTGTGACAAATCCGTTGTTGCTGTCGTTGATGTACAATGATTCTTTACTCGCTTTCATGCCCCAACTCATGTGCAATCGCAGTTGGTCTTTGATGTTGCAGCCAACAGAGATTGTTGCATAGTTAGAGTTTTCATAAGAAACTCCTGCGAACACTTTGTTGTTGTAAGAGAACATGCTGCCTATGGTGTAGAGTGCGCCAATGGAAGATATTCGCTTGACAAAGGCGGTTGCAGTAAATTTTTTGGTCACCGGAATGTTCACGCCAGCGATGGAGGTGGTAGACAATTGCAGGTCGGGTTTTTTGCTGATTGCTGTTTGAAAAATATTGTCAATAGTCACGCCCGCAAAAACCAAAGGATGACTCAGCCACAAACCAGCTTTGTAATTGATGTATCTTTCTGGTTGAGAGGCTGCTTGATCGTTGGCCACCAATACTGCTCCTTCTGCTGTTTTTTGCCAGAAATTAATGTTGTTGGTGTTGAGCACATTGTTTGCGTATGTGGCGCCAATACCTCCACGCAGCTGCGTAAACTTATTGATGCTGTGTGTGTATGAAAGTGTGATGTTCATGTTGTCTGACTGCCAGTTGTTGTTGTGAATACGGTAGTAATAGCCGCCCAGCCCCAGTTTGTGTTTTTTGTCAACGCTGCCGTCTACCGACAAATACATGTTGGCAGGCTCTTGCAAATGAAATTCTTTTTTGTTGGTTTCTGTATCTACAATTTTGTTTTCCCAAGGACTGTTGTAAAGGAATTTTACTGCTGTATGCTGATCAGCTCCAGCAATGGCCGGATGCTCCCAAATGTTGGTGAGCACTGAAGTCGGCAAGCTAGAAGGCATGGTGGCGTATTTGAAAATAGCACCACTCCAATCCGCATCATTGGGCAAGGTAGATAAAGTGTCAAATTGATCTTTGTTGTCGTCGATTAGGGTTTTGTGGGCAGCAGCAATTTCATTGAAAATAATTTTGTTTCGCACTTCGCTTTGCGTGTGGGCGTGGTTGCTCGTATTTGCAATTTCATTGTGCAAAGCAGTATTTTGATTTGCATTCGCTTCATTTGTATTTGTTGTTCCGAAAGCTATTGCAGTGCCGTTGATATTGTTATTAGCGCCATTGTTTTGATTGGTATTGCTGTTGTCAATGTTGCTTACAGTATTGTTGTTCTTGTTGTTATTGTTGTTCTTGTTGTTGTTGTTGTTGTTGTTGTTGTTGTTGTTGTTGCGCACCTCGTCGATAGCATTTCGACCAGCACTTGATGCAATTGAAAATTTAGCGGCGCTGCTGTTTTCTTCCTTCGAAGTTGTGTTGTGTTTTGTTGTTGCAGTTTCAAGTAGTGTTTCTTTTTGCGCAGCGCTATTGTTTCTTGCGACTTCTAAATGGTTTTGTTTTGCAGTGTTTTTCTTGTCAATGATGTGCTGCTCTGATTTCGCTGCGCTTTCATTTTTTGCACTTTGGTTTTGATAGGCAGCGTACGTCAGCCAGCCCATCAGTATTAGTGCTGCACTGGCGGCAACTGTTCTCCATTGGAAAAATCCGCTGCTCACTTTTTGGCCTGCTCCATTAAGTAGAGCTTCCATTTGTTGCCAATGCGCGGCGTTATAGCTTGTTTTTCCGCTATTTAATAAGTCAGCTGCTTTTTGTTCAAAAGCATTACGCGGTGCTGGAATATGATCGGCGATGGCCTCCCAGTGCTTGGTTTGGTAGGGTACTTCGGCGTTGTCGAATGTGTTTTTGACTCCTTTTTCAAAAGGGCTTGCTTGGGCATCTTGCAGTTGCGCTGCAAATTGATCCCAAGCGCCAGTGGCTATGGGCACTGAGGCTGCATTAAAAACAGATTGCACCTGCTCCTCAAAAGGAGTAGGCGCCTCGGCAGCGTCAAGACGCGCCTTCAACTGTTCCCAATGCTGAGGGTTGAAGGGGATTTCGGCTCCTTCGAATGATTGGTTAATATGGTCGTTAAAGTCGCCCATTTTATCTTTTGCTCACCATTGCTATTTTATCCGTCAATATTTTTTTCAAGTTTACCTTCGCTTTCGATAAGTTCGATTTTGAAGTGCCTACGCTGATGTTCAAGGCATCGGCAATTTCTTGGTGCGAAAATCCATCCACTACATACATATTGAACACTTGGCGGTACGCCGTTGACAAGTCTTGCACGCAAGCCAATAGTTCCTCGTAACTTATGTTGTTTAATATGGCATCGCTGTCGCTCTCTTCATCGTCGCTCATTGCGTCGCTGTGTCGTTCGTTTAGCTCTACCATACTGTTGTTGACCTTGTTTTTTCTGATGTGGTCAATCGCAGTGTTCACCATAATGCGTCGTATCCATCCTTCGAAAGATCCTTTGTCGCCGTATTTAGCGATGTTGTTAAACACTTTGATGAAGCCTTCTTGGAAAATGTCCAGAGCCTCATCATTGTCTTTTGCATAACGTCGGCATACCACCATCATCTTGCCGTAGTAAGCCTCGTACAAACGCTGCTGACTGCGACGGTCGCCATCTATGCAACCTCGAATGATAATTGTATTGTCTTTTAGAATCCCCATTTATTCCAGCTTAAATCAAAGACGGACAACGTTGAAAAGGGTTGCCTCGCCCTATAAAATCTTTAAATCCCAGCGCCAAAGTAGTGAAAATGTTTCCAATTTCATTGTGCTGTCGACTATGACAATTCGTAGATATATTGTTGTGCGGAAATTTTAGTGTACTATCTTTGGTGCCGTCCGATAAACGACCAATGGGCAATTCGCAATGAATAGAACACTGATTACCACCAACGACGGTTCACATTCCATACGCATTGACGCTATGGACGAAACCTATCACAGCATTCACGGTGCTTTGCAAGAGGCTAAACACGTTTTTTTGAAAGAAGGGTTTTACCAAAGCGAAGATGCCGTTGCTATTTTGGAAATAGGATTTGGCACCGGACTCAATGCTTTTTTGACCATGCTTGAAGCGCACAAGTGTGCGCGGCAGGTGGAGTACGTTGCTGTTGAGAAGTATCCTGTGGCAGAGGAGATGCTGCGTGTTCTCAATTATGGCACTTTGCTCCATGAAGCGGAGTGGTTCGACGAGTTGCACGTGATCAATTGGGAGATGAGGGTCCCTCTTTCGGATTATTTCGCGCTTACCAAGCTTCAAAAGGACATTGCCGATATTGATTTCGAGCCGCGTTTTCATGTGATTTATTTTGATGCTTTTGCGCCTGATAAACAGCCTGAAATGTGGACTCCTGATGTGTTTGAGAAAATGTACAAAGCCTTACTTCCCGGTGGGATCTTGGTGACTTATTGTGCGAAGGGGCAGGTGAAGCGCGATCTCAAGGCGGCTGGGTTCATAGTGGAAAGCGTGCCTGGTCCACCCGGTAAAAGAGAAATGATAAGAGCTCGAAAAGATTAATTCCTATGCAGTATTCAATCAATAGATTTGTTGTGAAATTACTTTTTTTTGTTTTTGGTTTGGTTTGGTTGTCCTGCGGAAAGGTGCCTACCAGCGAACCCAATGCTGCTGTCGAATCTTTTTCTGCTGATTTTGAAAACGCAAGTTTGGCGAATTTTCATTTATTGGTGCCGGATACTGCGTTCAACACCACAATAGTAACGAGCCCAGTTCGCAAGGGGAAGTATGCCCTTAAGAATGCACTACGTCCCGATGATTTCACCAACAATGGCTACCGCGCAGAATTGGCTGTTTACGATTGCGCCAAATACAAAACAGAGGTGTATTATGCATTCAGTTTTTGGATTGACACCGCGTATGCTGATCCTGCTTACAATCTTTTGTGTCAGTGGCAAGATTTACCCTATTACATTCAAGGAGAATGGTGGGATCCAACACCTCTTCTGCGAGGGTCGTCGCCTCCACTTGCCTTGGTTTATGCCAATGGTGCTTTGGATGTGAAGATGAATGAAAATCCGAGTTCAAACCAAGAAGTCGTTACCGTAAGCTCTGTGCCCGCATTGCCAAAAGGACAATGGCACGATGTGATTTTTCATTGTTATTGGAGTGACGACAACAGTGCTTTTGTTGAAGTGAAATTGAATGGCGAGTTCATCACGCCATTCAATGGCAATGATTACAAATATTACAAGCGCAATTTATTCAATAGAACGGGAAATTATTTTAAGTTCGGTCAGTACAGAGGCAAGGAAAAAACCAAACACACCAATATTGTTTATTTTGACGAGCTTAAAATTGCCTCCACCTATAATGCTGTTGCGCCATGAGGAAGTCATTTGTGTTTTTATTTTTTTTCGTGCAATTTCAAAGTGCCTTTGCGCAAGATAAAAATGACCTGAACAGCACTCTGTTTTCTGTTGATTTTGGCAGTATGCGCAATCGCTATTTATATCCATTTACCAATTTGCGCTGCAGTTCTCCATTGCTTAATAAAGTAAATGTGAAATTTTCACTGCGTGTAAGGTCTTATGGAACTTTATTTTTTTACAGCGAAAGCGCCTATGATTTTACTCCGCAAGCTGAATATTATTTTACACGAACGCCCAAGGCTTTTTATTTTTCCGCAGGTTTGGGAGTCGATGCACGTTTGCGATTGGTGCGTGATGAAAGAGGCTCAGCTGTAAGCAGTGCAGAAGCGTTTGTTTCAGTATCGGCGCATGGGAGCGTTCGAAAGATAAAATTCACTTTGCCGCTATGGACGCGTTTTTACAGCGATGGTATTGCATTTACACTGTCTCCTGAATTGTCGTATCCCTTGACAAAAAATAGCGCTGTCTTTTTTCGTCAGGAAATATCTTATCTCGCTGTTTATATGCGCAGCGCAACTGAATGGCGAAGTGATAATTTTATTGGTGCTCATTTTTATTTTTGATGAAAGCAAGTCCCTCAATATGGAATCTTCGGGTGTATGGCTTGGTTATACAAGACCATAAGGTGTTGTTGACTGATGAGATACAGCACGGCGTGCGCATGACTAAATTTCCTGGTGGTGGAATGGAACATGGCGAATCCTTCAGCGAATGTTTGCACCGCGAATTTATGGAAGAGATGCAGCAGTCCATTGTGGTAGGCGATTACTATTACCACAATGATTTTCTGCAATTGTCGGCTTTCAATGCCCAAGAACAATTGATTTCTTTTTATTATAAAGTACAGCTCATTGAGCCACATCATTTTAATGTTGTTGAAAAAGCATTTACCTTTAGGGCGGGCCAAGAGCAATGTTTTAGGTGGGTTGACATTTGTGCGTTGAAAATAGAGGAGCTGTCTTTTCCCATTGATAAAATTGTTGCCCAAAAGTTAATCGATACACTATGAGGATTTTTTATTGCTTTGCCTTTTTAGTGCTTCTACTTGCGTCATGTGCTCCAAGCAGATATGTTGTTCCACTGAAAAAAAAGGAGCAGTCGTTGAGTATGAATCTTGGTGGTCCTTTGATTAATTTTCACAATTTGGTGATCCCTGTTCCATTTACAAGCATTAATTATGCCTATGGCTTGAAAAAAAACACTACTGTTTTTGGCGCAGTGCATCCTACCGCTTTGGCTTACGGTGTGGGACAAATGGAGTTGGGCTTGGTGCACCGTGTGCATTATTTTGAGGGCAGTAAAATTGGAATTTCTGCCTCTCCCGTGCTGAATGTTATGTTTGATCGATGGGATTGGAACTTGCGTGTTTATCCTCAAGTGGATGTGAATGTATATTGGAATTTTTTGGGAGATTTAGCGCGTCACTGCGATTGTCCGGGCGATAAAAAAACGACGGCATATGTTTATTTGGGATTTACCAATTGGTTTGAATTAAATAGAACAAGGGCCAATAATCAAGCGCAGCCAAACAATTGGTTGCTCGCGCCACAAGTTGGTATCAATATGGGTACTGCTTCTTGGAAGTATTCTTTGGAACTGAAATACATGGGCCTTTTAACCAATAACAACGATGTGGTGGTGAGCTATTTTAATCCTATTTCAAGCACTGGCGCTATTGGCGCCTATTTTACTGTATATAAAATATTTGCCGCTAAATGAGAACGATACTGCTAATTTCCATCGTGCTGCTGTTGCAATCCTGCCTGCGCCTTGATTCCAATATGTACAACAATCAAAAGATAACGGCCTATCATTGGGATGACTACCAAGGACACGTTGATTTTAATCTCGATACGGTTCCTGCTTGCAACTTTTCATTTGCGCTAATGCACGAACTTACTTTGTTGTCAAAGGATACAGTGGACAATAAAGAATACAAAATTAGTGCTGTGTACATTGGCGATTACGCCACTATTCAGCAAGACACTGTTATTTTATATTGTCATGGAAATCGAGATCACATGGATTTTTACTGGCCGCGCGCCAAACTTCTGGCGAATGTTGGTGGCAAAAATAGATTTGGTGTAATGATGATCGATTACCGAGGTTTCGGTCTTTCCGAAGGTGATCCTTCCGAAGAAGGTTTGTACGAAGATGTTACTGCTGCGCTGGAATGGCTGAAGGCAAAAGGCGTCATATCAAATCATTTGGTAATTTATGGATTTAGTTTAGGTTCTGCACCTGCGACTAAATTGTTGGCTCAGCCACGCAGCACCCTTATACCTTCAAAATTAATTTTAGAAAATCCATTTTCTTCTGCAGAATTGATGGTGCAAGACGCAGCGCAATTAGCGCTTCCAGGCTCTTTTTTCACTAACGTAAAAGTGAATGTTACAGAGGCAATCAAAACAGTTCAGCAGCCTTTTATGTTGCTGCAAAGTGGAGACGATAAGTTTTTGAAACCGGCATCGCATGGTGAAGTGGTGTATAAAAATTATCAAGGCAGCTACAGTGAAAAACACTTGGTGCCGAATGCCGATCACAGCTCACTGCAAACCACTTGGGGGCTTTTCAATTACATTAAAGCAGTGGAAGTATTTCTTGTGAAATAATCTGCAGTGAAAGCCATTTATATTGTTGTGTTGTTGACGCTTTCAAATACTTTTACGACGTTCGCTTGACACGGCCATTTCAAATGCGTTTTTTATTTTGTGCTGGTGATATTTTATAAGTCACACCTTTTGTTCGTCATTAAAAGAGCTTTAACAACAATACTGTGATAAAGAAGTGTAGGGCAATGACCAATAGGTAAATGTTTTTGTGCCATTCTCTTATGTTGCTTAAAAGGGCGAATGACCACAGTGCAATAAGTGACAGCACTAGGATCCATAACTTAGTTGATTGGAAAAAAAATGAATTTACGTACAATAAAACTGACACTAAAAGATTTTTCACTAACCTGTATTTAACGATTTACATTTAGGCTAAAAAATCAATGCCTGTAGTTCAGGTAAGCTAATTCGGGAATATATTTGCTCGTTTACTGTTTATGAAAATATCGTTTTGTGCAAAAAAAATCCGTTCTTCTGAACGGATTTTTTTTTACCCTCTTTTCAAGCGAGTGAGCAGGTCTTTTTGAATGTCCATCCAATCGTCGTAAAGTTGCGACCCTTCATACATTTCTTGTAGTTCTGATCCACGGGTAATTTTATTCAAACCTTCAATGGCTTTTTTAACCATGGCTTCATCGTTTTTCAATCTGTTTTCTTTGATCCAATCTTCTAAATCTTCTGGGATATCATCTGCCGGATCGTCTTTCACTGCGGCAATAATTTCAGCGGCAGCCAAAAAAGTGCAACAGGTCATCATGTCGGTTTCTGAGGCTTTAAAATTTTTCACAAAGCCCTCAATTTCTTTGTTGACAGTTGTTGATTTTCCTTTAGCGATGAGATCTTCAACCCATTCCTGAGCGGAGTCGTTTTCAAAATTACTTATTCCCCAAGCCATAATATCAAATTCAATTTTAGTTTTCTGCTGCTACGGAGCTCTTCGTGCAAGGTTTCTTTTTTTGTTGTTTTGTTGCTGCCGTTATATGATTTTTTTTAATATTTCTAGAGCGGCTTCTGGTATTTTTGTTCCCGGTCCGAATATTCCCAATACCCCGCTGCTGAATAAAAATGCATAGTCTTGTTTTGGAATAACACCCCCAATAATCACATAAATATCTTCGCGGCCTTTTTTCTTCAGTTCGTCCATTACTTCGGGCACAAGTGTTTTGTGTCCGGCTGCCAATGACGATATTCCGATCAGATGTACATCGTTCTCGATGGCTTGTTTCACGCATTCTTCAGGTGTTTGAAACAATTGTCCAAGATCAACATCGAAACCAAGATCAGCAAAGGCTGCGGCAATAACTTTTGCGCCTCTGTCGTGGCCATCTTGTCCCAATTTAGAAATGAGTATGCGGGGTTGTCGGCCGTGTTTTTTTGCGAAATCACGCACCACTTGCATCACTGCATTAAATTCATCTTTGTTATGGTATCCTGCGCCGTACACTCCTGATGTCAAGTTTGTTTTTGGTAAATACCGGTGGTAAACATTTTCTAAAGCTAATGAAATCTCTCCTAAGGTAGCTCTTGTACGGGCGGCATTGATGCACAGTTCCAATAAGTTTCCGCTTTCGTTTTGTGCAGCATTACTGATGCTGGTAAGCGCTTCTTGTACAGCGATGTTGTTGCGCGTTGTTTTGACCTGCTGCAGTCGGTCAATTTGGTTTTTACGCACCTTGTCGTTGTCTATGGACAAGATGTCGAATTCGTAGTATTCTTTGGTGCTGTAGTTGTTTAGTCCAACTATCGTTTCAGCATTGCTGTCGATGTTGGCCTGTCGTTTTGCAGCCGATTCTTCAATCATTTTTTGTGGAATACCTGCATTAATGGCTTTTGTCATTCCTCCGATACTCTCAATTTCAGCAATGATTTCAAGCGCCTGCGTTATCATTTCTTGTGTTGTTTTTTCAAGTAAATTGCTTCCTCCAAATGGGTCAATGGCTTGGCAGATATCGCTTTCTTCTTGCAGGATAATTTGCGTTTTGCGTGCGATGGCGGCTGAGAAATCGGTGGGCAAAGCGATGGCCTCGTCAAAGGAATTGGTGTGCAACGATTGCGTTCCTCCGAGTACAGCTGCTACTGCTTCAATGGCAGTGCGCGCGATATTGTTGTAAGGATCTTGTTCCGTTAAACTCCATCCTGATGTTTGGCAGTGGGCGCGGAGCAAAAGCGATTTCTCGTTCTTAGCGCCCATCTTTTGCATCAGTGTTGCCCATATGGCTCGTCCTGCGCGCAGTTTTGCCACTTCGTCGAAGAGGTGCATGCCAACACCCCAAAAGAAAGAGAGGCGTGGCGCAAAGTCGTCAATGGACAAACCTGACTCAAGGCCTGTTTTTACATATTCAAGGCCGTCGGCCAAGGTCAGCGCTAGCTCTAAGGCAGTGTTGGCACCGGCTTCTTGCATGTGGTAGCCTGAAATGCTGATGGAATTGAACTTTGGCATTTTTGCAGCACTGTACTGAAAAATATCTTTGACAATGCGCATGGACGGCTGCGGCGGGTAAATGAAGGTATTGCGCACCATGAATTCTTTCAGAATGTCATTTTGGATAGTGCCGCTGAGTTGTTCAGGTGCAAAGCCCTGTTCTTCGGCGGCTACTATATAAAAGGCCATGATGGGGAGTACTGCGCCGTTCATGGTCATTGAAACAGATACGTCGTTGAGGGCGAGGTCTTGAAATAGAATTTTCATGTCCTCTACCGAATCAATCGCAACGCCGGCCATGCCCACGTCGCCCTTCACGCGCGGATGATCGGAGTCGTAGCCGCGGTGCGTGGGTAGGTCGAAGGCTACAGACAATCCTTTTTGCCCTGCTGCTAAATTTTTTTTGTAGAATGCGTTAGACGCTTCAGCTGTTGAAAAGCCAGCATACTGCCTAATGGTCCATGGACGTTGGGTGTACATGCTTTCATAAGGTCCGCGTAGGAAATCACCACTGCCCGGAAGCGACAATTTTCCCTTTGTTTGAACGGGGATGAAAGTGCAAAATGACTGAATGATTTTTGCGGTCAATGCATCAATAAAATAGGAGCCTTGCAAGGCTTCTTTTGCTGCACCGAGCTGTGCTTCTTCCTTTAAGAGCAGCAGTATGTTTTGTGAAATTCTTTTTGGATTTTCAGCAGCGCTTCCGTCAAATGGAGCGATGTTTATTTTGTCAACGCCCCCCAATACCGCCGCCAGGGCCTGAATGCTTTGTTTGATTAAATTGTATTCTGCTGCGTCATTTTGCATTGGCTTGCATTGCAGTTGCGCGGAGATCGATGGATAGTTTTTGTTGTAGCCAGGAAAGACCTTGTTGACGCTTTGTTCAATGAGGTAACGCAACGCTTTTAGTTTTGCGATTTCCAATAATATTTTAGTGCCAACAACAACTTCAACTTTGATTGCCGCGACTTCATCTAGTGAGATTTTGTTAAGTAAGAGGTTGAGGTGTTCGAGTATAAAAGCGATTTGTGTTTTGGCATCGCTCTCTTTCGTTGCATGGATACTGGCTTTTTCATCGCCCATATTTTGCCACTCGGCGCTGTTGAAATGCGCTTTAGGTATTTCTGTTTTTTCGGTGCACAGGGCGGAAACACTGAAGCCTTCTGCTGAATATTGAATATGGGCTTCATTCTTCATTGCAGCGATTTTATTGTTTTTCAATCACGACGAATAGATCTTCGTCGTCTTTCTTCATGCGGAATCTTTCACGCGCGTAACGGTCTAAAAAAATCGAGTCGTTCAAACTGCGCATGAGTTTTTTATTTTTCTCAATTTCACCTTTATAGTGTTCGCTTTTTTCACGCAAATCTTCTTTTTGTCCTTCGAGTTCATGGTGAAAAATCAGATTGTTTTGGTCGAAAAAAGATACCCAGATGACAAAAACAAAAGAGATGATGAAGTATTTGTTTTTGAAGAGTACAATTATATTTTCTTTTGTAAAATTCATGCTTTAAAAATAGGGAAAGCCTTATTCTTATTCAATAAAAAACAGCAAGGATTATAAACAAAGACTTGTTGGTGGTGTTAAAATTCAATAGAAAATCCTACGTTAATGCCAAAGCGAGGGGTGGCGGGATTGTCTAGATTGGTGAGCCTCCACAATGCATCTACGCGCATTAATTTAAAAATGTTTTCAACGCCAAATCCTACTTCAAGGTAAGGTTCTTTTAATCGCGACATTCCTGCTGGTAGTACTGTGGCGTTTTGGTTGGCATTGCTAAGTGAGCCATAAACACCTCGTGCAAAGATGAGTTCGCGCCATTGTAGTTTTCGGAACAATGGTAATTTATTGAACAGTGCGCCATTGAAGTGGTGCGTAGCCATTAGGTATGCGTATTGATCGCTTACAAACTCAAAAGGATTCATAAGATTGAATGCTTCGGAGTCAAAGTAGTAGGAGTTGTTTCCGTAATGAATGGTCAATAATGCGTACGGTAATGTTCCCCATGTTTTCCCTATTTCCGAAACTATTTGCATATACCCCAAAGGGCCCATGTACCAGCGGTCTACAAATTTTATTTTTGCTTTTTGATAGGCATAAGTGGATCCGAAGGTGCCCTTTAAGCCAGCCTCGAAGGAGTACGTAATGATAGGTGATTTGGTTTTCATGCTGATGCGATGGAAGCCGTCCTCTATCAATTTTTCTTTTCTGGCAAATCGGCCTGAAAGTTCAATGGTGGAAATGGGAATGCTGTTTAAAAAAGTATTGTCGGCATTTTTAAAAGTAAGGATTCCGATAGGTGAAATAGTGGTTTTTGAAAAAGTAATTCGGTTGTTTGTTCCTTTCACCCATTCCTTTTCAAAGTATGCGGAGTAGCGCTCTACATTGAGGTATTGCGGCATCACACGACGGGTTATGGAAGAGAGGATGTTGTCGGGTTGAAAGGCATCGGCGCTCGCATTGAGTATGCGCAAGTCACTGCTCACGTCTATAGCAGCAAACATCCTTGGCACCATTTTGAAGTAGTAGGTGAGGGTGGATGAATACTTCATCTTTTTGTCTTTGGTGCCGTAAGCGATGTAGCCCTGCCATCTCATTTTTTTATGCAGGGCCTTCTTTGTTGAACCACCTATTCGCAGTCGGTTTCCCTCAATATTATTGTAGCTGTATGTGGTGAAGTAGGGGCCGTATTCAAATTTTTCAAATGGATAATATCCCGAAGCAAACATGCGGGCAACTGCTTTAATTCTCTTAGCGTATTTTGTGTTCATTACGCTGTCGATGTTTTTGTAAATTCCAACTTCTCTAGTGGATAGTGTGTCGGGACGAACTTTGTTCCAAAAACGCTCGTCGTGTTTTACTTCAATGGAGTCACTCAAAAATAGAGTTTGATTGACAGAGAAAAAATCTTGTGGGTGCTTTTGGTTGAATTGGTAATTTGTGAATACCGTTTTTTTGACGCCATAAAATCCAAGTTGATTTTTTTGCAAATTCATCTCAATAAAAATTCTTTCCGATGATGGAATCCATACACTGTCGTAAATTGCGTATTCTCGCTGAAAGGAGAGTTGTTGAACTAAGTTGACGTTTGCATCTTTGGCCATTTCGAGATCGAAACGCATAATGGCATACGAAGTACCATCTATCCATAGGGTGCCGCGGAACGTGAGCTCTTGTGGGCGGCGTGGTGTGCAATAGATTTGGTAAACTTTTCGCCCCTCAACGAGCGAAGAGTCAATCATAAAATATTTGTACGACAAGCCAGAAGCGTAGGCTAAGGGACTTAAAAAATCTTTTTGAAATGCATTGATGTAATCCTCGTAGATATTGTAATCCATTGAAAGGTTCCCCGAAAACTGAGAAATGCTGGAGTTGTCGACTCCCGATATTTTGTTGGCATCAATGATTTCCTTGGAACGACTTGGATTTTTTTGAATAAAAATGCGTGAGAAAGTTTCTGACATTAACACCGGAACGCTTGGCTTGTCAAAGGAAGTAGAGTCAATACTTTTAAAAATGAAACCCAATGGTTTTAACGCTGTTTTGTCTGCATAGGTGCTGTCTATGTTGTTGATGTTGATTTGTAAACGGTTGTATACTTTGCACTCGTAATCAGGGAGTTTTTGGTAGTCGTTCTTCCTTTTGTTAGCAATAGCAAGGTCTATGATGTTTTCGGCAACAAGATCTTTTTTCTTTTTTTTACTTTTTTTGATGACTATTTTTTCTAGTTTGGTTGTTGTCTTTTGCAAACGAATGACCAAATGTTCTTGTGATTCGAAAAATGGCAACTTGGTTGTTTCATAACCTACCATCATCACAAGCAGGGTGTCGGGAATTGACGCGTTTAACATAAAGATACCTGCATCATTACATGCGCTACTGTATTGTTTTTTTACTAAATATAGGTTGGCATAAGGAAGGGCTGCCTTGCTGGCGGCGTCAATGACCTTTCCTGATAAAATGATTTGAGAATAGGATAACGAAAAAATAAAAACAAAGAGTATAACAAGCTTTATTTTGCGACTGATTGTTGATGCGACATTTTTCATGACGCTAAAATAACAATAAATTCACATTTAGAAACTAAGGCAAATCCCGCATGAATAATTGCGCGGAATTTGCCTGTAGTGGCTATTGGTTGGTTAGAGTAATTAATTCCTTTACCAGGCCGTTAGAGATGTCATACACCCAGCCATGCAGAGATGGTGTTTTTTTTGACTGCCATGCAGTTTGAATGGTGGCTGTTTTTTGTAAATCCTGTACTTGTTCAATCACATTCAGTTCTACAAATCGCCGGAAGCGCATTTGGTGATCTTCGATTGGATTGAGTTCTGCTTTATTAAATCTATACACGTCTTTGATGTGGTGAACCCAGTTGTCAACCAAACCGTAATGTTTTTCGTCCATAGCGGCCAAAACACCACCACAGCCGTAGTGCCCACAAACAATTATGTGTTTGACGTCGAGAATGGATACCGCGTAATCTAAAACACTGAGCATATTCATATCGGTGTGAATGACCATATTTGCAATATTTCGATGTACAAATACTTCGCCGGGCATGGCGCCAATTATTTCATTGGCGGGAACCCGACTGTCGGAGCAGCCTATCCATAGAAGTGGTGGTTTTTGCCCACTTGCTAGTTTGTGGAAAAATTCGGGATCAGCATCGATTTTTTCGGCTACCCATTTTTTATTGTTTTCCAGCAGTTTATTATAAAAATTTTCCATGTTTTCTTTAGGTTTTTGTTAATGTGAATCTGTTTCAGTTTCCACTTCGGGAATGCTGATTAATGTGAGTGAAATACCCTTTTCTTTGGATTGTCTTTTGTAATGATGAAGCATTTCTAATACATCATAATCAATGGTTTTGGTAGTGCTTCCATCAATGGTTATGTTACTACCTGAGGGAAGTTCGTTTAGTTTGGCGTATAAACTCGGTTTATTTAAAAAGGAAACATGTTCACTCAGCCGGATATTGATTTTTTGATCTCCTTGATTTGTTTCCTCTGAAACATAGTAAGGAATTTCATAATTGGCTTTTAGAATGTAAAAAACGCCAACAGCCATGCCTATGATAATGCCAATCAGAAGGTCACTGAAAAGAATAGCAACAATGGTGACGATGAAGGGAATAAATTGATTCCAACCCAGTTTGTATTGTTGTATGTACAACATTGGCTTAGTGAGTTTGTATCCAACTAAAATCAGTATCGCAGCCAATGATGCCAAAGGAATGTAGTTCAGCATTTTTGAAAACACGAGCACTGCCAATGTTAAAAATAGTCCATGTACAATCGTTGCGGTTTTTGTTTTTGCGCCGGCGTTGATGTTGGCCGAACTCCTTACGATTACAGCGGTAATAGGTAGTCCGCCGATTAGCCCAGAAAGAATATTTCCGCTTCCTTGTGCAATCAATTCGCGATTTTGTGGACTGCTTCTTTTCATCGGATCGAGCTTATCGGCAGCTTCTAGCGATAGCAATGTTTCTAAGCTGGCCACAACTGCAAGTGTGATGGCGCAAATCACAACATCTTTATTTCCAATCACGGATAAGTTAGGGAAAACGAGAAGTCCGCTTAAATCATTTGCGCTGGTGATGGAGGGCAGACTTACCAAGTGAGCCCCGGAAATTGCAAGTGATGGAGCGAAATTCAGTAATAAAACATTCAATATTACGGCAGCAACGACAGCGATTAGTGCTCCCGGAATTTGCTTTAGCAAGGTGTTTTGTTTTATCGTTTTGCTGTCCCAAATAAGTAAAATAGAGATAGATAAAAGTCCCGCTGCAAGAACGCCCAAATGAATTTCTGCCAATGCATCTAAAAGATAGCTAAAGGTAGTAGCGCCATCTTTTTGAAAAAACTCTTCCTCTCCAAAAGCATCTTTGTCTACGCCGAGTAAATGAGGGATTTGTTTCAAAATTAAAATGAGGCCAATGGCTGAAAGCATGCCTTTAATTACATTGGATGGGAAGTAAAGTCCAATAATTCCGGCTTTACAGATGCCAAGTATAATTTGAAATAGTCCTGCCAAAATAACTGCTGTTAGGAACATATCGTATGCCCCCAAATCTTGAATTGCATTTACTACGATAATGATTAGTCCGGCAGCTGGACCGCTCACGGCAGTGTGGGAGCCGCTGATGGCGCCCACACAAAGGCCACCAATAACGCCAGCTATTATGCCTGAAAACATTGGTGCTCCTGATGCTAGCGCAATGCCTAGGCAAAGGGGCAGCGCTACTAAAAAAACGACGAGTCCTGCAAGGATATCGTTTTTCAAAAAGGATGGTTTTTTCATGATGTATATGTCAATGTTGAGCACGCGATCGCGTGCGAAATAAAATGCTTTTTTTGATGGAGAATCTTCCTGGCTTATAGGGGCCTAGAGTTCGGGGGGAGGGGTGAAGGTTTTGAGAAAACCCGATGGTAAATTGGCGTATTGCGTTTGTGCTTGACGAGTTGTGATTTTTGATTCGAAATGTAGGGCTAAAAATAATATAGGCTGAAGTTCTTTGCTGTCTTCTTCGTCATTTTCTATTTCCTTTTCTTGATCGTCGTCAGAATGATCGTCAGAATTGTTGCTTTTTAATTTGTTAAGTTTACTGAACGTTATTTTTGAGTCGCTGTTCCCTAGTTTCAGGGCGATATCAAGTGCTATTTGAACAACGAAAATGCTGCAAAATAAAAATGCAATGAGTGCAATATTTGTATTTTTACATTCTTTTTTCACGCTGTGAATATAGCATTAAAAATTAGTTTTTAGGTTTTTCAGGCAATGGCATCCAGTGCGATACCTCTTGAAAAAAATGATTGCTTAAACCTTCTCCACTCCAGAAGTGATCGCTACTGCTGTTTTTATGTCGTGTTTTGTGCGGTCCGTAAAAATTTTTGTTGAAACGAAGCATCTTCACATTTTGTAATGCTTTCTCTGTTGGATCACCAGGCAATGGCACCCAGTTGTTTGGCAAAAAGGCGATTACCATTTGCTCGTCGTTGGGAAGTTGAATGTCAATAGATATCCACTGCATGTTTCTATTTTTCTTTGATGGTCAATTTGCGTTTTCCATTGTACATTGGCAAGAAAATGAAGGAGAGTCCACCTGCGACGATGTTGGTAATGGTCATCATGAAAAAAGCAGCAAAAGTGTAGATAAAAGCCTGTGGTTCGTGTACGCCAAAAATGACCAGCGTAAAAATGATCATCGCGTGCCATGTGCCAATGCCGCCAACGCTGGGCGCTACCATCGCAAAACTACCAGTGATGAGCGCCACAAAAGCAACGCCCATTCCAAGATGATAAGTTGGTCCGTAAGATAGAAACGAAACATACAATACACCAAAGTAGAGGGTCCAAATAAGAAAGCTGTGCAAAACAAAACTCCATTTTCTTTCAATGTTTTTTGTGCTCTTCATTCCTTCCCAGAGGTCACCCAGAAGTTTGCCGATTTTTTTGCCCAGTTTGGTGCTCACAATTCTTTTTCTAAACACATAGAGAAGCACAACCATCAATATGCCCGACAAAAGAACTGCCACCAAAAGTGGCCATAATTCGGCTT
Organism: Flavobacteriales bacterium; assembly: GCA_947444925.1. GTDB lineage: Bacteria > Bacteroidota > Bacteroidia > Flavobacteriales_C > JAHEZL01. The sequence goes on from CANFBW010000001.1 coordinate 134,076, forward strand.
TTTCAGCCAGTGATTTTTGTACATCGGGTTTGCTGATGTAAGTTTTAATGAAGTCAAATTGACTAACGATCATCGCGCCAGTGAGCAGTAACAAAAACAGAATGTCAATTACCCTTTCAATTAGCACTGTGCCTATCAATTTGGCAACGGGTATTTTTTCGTATTGGTAGAGTATCGAGCAGCGAGTGATTTCTCCAGAGCGCGGCACAATTAAGTTGGAAAAATACATAATGTTCACCGACAAAAAAGTATTCATCGTTTTGGGTTTGTAGCCCAGGGGTTCAATAATGGTTTGCCAGCGCACAGCTCTTGACCAGTTGCTGATGAGTGAAAATAAAAACGCAACAATGTACCATTTAAGGTCCATGTTTTTTATTTCGCCGACCAAATCAATTTGACTCCAGGCTTTTATTTTGTAAACCAATTTTTCGCCCGGAATGCTGCTGGCTTTTTCGTCGAAATAGGTGTAAATAGAATCTCTCGAAATTTTTATTGTGTCAGACACAACATAGCTAATGCTGTCAGAAGAGCGTTCAATGGTGAAAAATTTAAATTGGGTAGCGCTTGAATCCACCCACGATAAAACACCTTGGTGCTTAAGGTTGACTTCTTTATTGAATTTAAGCTCTTCAAAAATCATTTGATCTTTGTTTTTGTCGTAGAGCCAATACATCAATCCCAAACCAACAGCGAGAAAGGATAAGTATTTGAGGGTGTTTAGAATTTTACTTTTCAAGCGTGTTTTTTTGTGTAAAGGTGCTAAAACAATGGCTAATATGCAAATATGTCGTCAAGTGTCAAGATCTTCACATCGCCTTGTGTTTTTAACCATTTTTGGTCGTATTCTTTGGTGTTCCCAAGTACAATGATTGCGAATTTTTTGGATTGCAGGAATTGAGATTGAAAGTTGAGTACATCTTTGAATTGTAGTGTGTTGAGCGCGCTGTATAAATCTTTCCGACGGTCGTAGTTGTAGCCCAAACGCAAATTGTTTTTGTAGTTTGCAAACACGGCTGCTTTGATGATTCGGCCGCTTTCAATGTTTTGGCGCATTGCGGTAACAGAAGCCTGCCAAGCCTTTTCCGAGTATGGCAAGGTGCGTATGATAGAATCCATGGCCGGGAAGGCTTCCTTCATTTTGTCGGCTTGAGTGCCAATGTGTGCCCAAAAGGTATAAGGTTCTTCTTTGAAATAAGGCTCGTTGTATGAGCCGCCAACAGAGTAAGCTAGCGCTTTTGCTTCGCGGATTTGCTGAAAAGTAATGGACGACATGTCGCCGCCAAAATACTCGTTGAAGAGTTGCACTGTAGGAGCGAACTTGGGATCAAAATTTTTGCCGCGCGTGTATATGCCAATACTGGCTTGTTGCATAGGGTAGTCAACGAGATAGATTTCGTTTTTTTCGATGTCTCGTTTTGGGAAAATCTTTTTTTCGGGCGCAGCAGTCAACTGCAATGGCAGTGTTTGATTCCATTGTTTTTGAACTTCGATGATAGACAAAGGGCCAAAATAATTGATCTGGCTTTTGCTGTTCCATAGTTTTTGACTTTCGCTTAGCAATTGCTCGGCACCCAATGCGTTAATTTGTTTGTTGTTTGGGGTGCTCAAAAAAGGTGAATTTTTGCCATACATCGCATAGCTTGCCATGGCTTTCCAAAGAATGACATCTTTGTTCAATTTGTCATCGGAACGTTGTTTTAAAATTTTCATTTTCATTTTCTCCAATGCCGTTTCATCAATTTTTGCTTCCGTAAAAATTGCCTTGATCAGTGCAATGGCTTGAGGCGCACTTTCTGCTAAACCATTGATGCTGATGTTGGTCTCGTGTTGACCAACACTGAAGCTGTATTCGCACGCCAGTTTGTAAAATTCTTGGTGGATATCGGCGTTGGATAATGTTTTGGTGCCCAGTAATTCGAGGTAGTCAATGGCCGTTTCGAGCAATGGATTTTCGTATGTTCCAAAGTCGTATGAAATGGTGGTAGCGAAAAGTCCATTGTCGTTGTTTTGCTTGTGCCACAGGGCGCTGCCGTTGGTGTTTTCAACGATTTGAATTTCTTTTTGATAGTCCACAAAAACAGGGGGTGTGGCGCTGGGTTGATTTCTCAAAAACGTCAGGGCGAAGTCTGATGAGCTTTCTCTGTTGATGTACAAAGGTGTAATGGCAGGCTTTTGAACCTTAGCGGTTGCTTTTTCTTTTGAGCTTCTTTTGTAAACAAGAACACATGAGCTGTCGGAATAATATTTATTGCAAAAGTCAACAATGTCTTCTTTTTTTATTTTTTCAATTTCGTCAATTTCGTGAACAATTTTATTGTAGGGAACCTTGCTGTTGAAGGCGGCGAGTAAGGTTTGGGCTCGTCCTTCGGCAGCTTCTTTGTCTTTGATGGCTTGGTATTTCAGGTTTTTAATGATGGCATCAATCAGCCAATCTGCAAATTCACCTTTTTGTAATTTATGTATTTGCTCGAACAATAGGTCACGCACTTGTTCCAATGATTGGTTTTGCGTTGGAAAGCCTAAAAACACATGTGCTGCGTAATCATTGTATTTGATGAGGTAGGTGCCAGCATTGGCAACCTTTTGTTGTTGATTGAGGTTAATATCAATGAGTCCTGCATAGGCGTTGTTGAGTATTTGGTCAACAGTCGTGAGTAGGTAAGATTCTTTGGTGTAAGGATGCACGTTGAAGCGGAAACCCATGATGAATACTTCGGCAGCAGGCCCAAATACATTTTCAATTTTCGGACTTGTGATGGCCTGTTCAGGTGTATAATGGAATTCGGGAAGTGGTTTTGCTTTGAGTTTGCCCATGGTATTGTTAACGGCAACGATGGCCGAGTCCATATTGAAATCGCCTGCCAAAATTACGGCCATGTTATTGGGTACATAATATTGATTGTAAAATTCTTTTATTTTTTTGATGGACGGGTTTTTCAAATGTTCTACAGTGCCTATAGCCGTTTGTGTGCCATAGGGATGGTTGGAGAAAATATTTTTCAAAGTGGCTTCATAAGCGCGGCGCACATCGTTGTCCAATGAAATGTTTTTTTCTTCATATACCGCTTCAAGTTCAGTGTGGAAGAGGCGAAAGATGGGGTATAAAAATCTTTCACTTTCAATTTGCAACCAGCTGTTGAGTTGATTTGAAGGGATATTGTTCACGTAAGTAGTGTTGTCAGCGGCAGTAAAGGCATTGGTTCCTTGTGCGCCAATTTGCGAGGTGAGTCTGTCGTATTCATTGGCTACAGCGTATTTCGACGCTTCGTAACTTAAGCTGTCGATGAGGTGGTAGATGTTTTTTCTTTGCAGTGAGTCAGTGCTTTGGCGGTAGCTTTCAAATTGAGATTCAATTTGGTCGAGCAGTGGTTTTTCTTTTTCGAAGTTGATGGTGCCGAGGTGCTCTGAACCTTTAAAAAGCATGTGTTCAAGGTAGTGTGCTAATCCGGTGGCATCGACAGGATCGTTTTTGTGGCCCGCATTCACACTGATGTAGGTTTGAATACGCGGTTTGTCTTTCACCACACTCATGTATATTTTCAAGCCATTTTGCAGTGTGTAAATTCTTGTTTGCAGCGGATCACCCTCTACCGTTTCGTAAGGGAAAAGTTGTTGCGCGCTGCTGCTAATTGGATGTTGCTTTGGCGCTTTGCTGTAGCAGGAAAAAAGAGCGGTGCTGACGATTAAAAGGCGAACGATGAATTTCATATAGTGTGTTGCTATTTTATATAATGTTTATTTTTTTCTGCAGACCATCAGTCCGTCACGCAAAGGCAGCAAAACGTTTTCTACCAAGGGATTGTTGTGGACGAAGTCGTTGAATGCCATTATTTGTTTGGTATCATTGTCGTTGCTTTTGACCTCTTGTACTACTTTTCCGCTCCACAGCACATTGTCAGCGATGATGTATCCGCCCTGTCGCACCTTGTCGAATACCAAATTAAAATAGGTGCCGTAATTTTCTTTGTCAGCATCAATGAATACGATGTCAAAGGGACCTTGCAAGTTTGGAATGATTTGCTGTGCGTCGCCAATGAGGTAATTGATTTTATTTTTGTGCGTTGATTGGTCAAAGAAACTTTGCGTAAAATCTTGTAGTTCTTCGTTGTTGTCGATGGTGGTTAACTTACCGTTGGTTTGCAATCCTTCAGCAAGACAGAGTGCTGAATAACCAGTGTAGGTGCCTATTTCAAGAATGTTGTTTGCTTGTATCATATTGCTGATCATCGACAAAAATCGGCCCTGTAGGTGTCCCGACAACATGCGGGGCTTGAGAATTTTTTGATGTGTGGCGCGATTCAAACGAAGTAGAAGTTCGCTCTCTGCTGTGCTGTGCGCGACTGCGTAGTTTTCAATGTCAGTGGGTAGGAAATCCATTTTGTAAAATTATAAATTGATTCGGTTTCCTATGAATAAAATGAAGCTTTTGTTACTTATTGAAAAATTCTGGTGGCATTGCGTTATTTCGACGTGTGAACTTCCTTTTGTTTTCAGTTTTGTTTTCACATTTTGGTGCATCTCTATGTCAAAATAAAAAACCCCGAATTTCTTTTTGATCCGGGGTTTTTGTAAGGATTTGCCAAATTATTTTTCTCTGAAGAAAAGTGTAATTGGCACGCCGCTAAAGTCAAATTGCTCGCGAATTTGTTTTTCCAAAAATCTTTTGTAGTTCTCTTGGATGTACTTAGGATGGTTGCAAAAGAAGGCGAATGCCGGTGTTTTGGTGGGCAGCTGCGTGATGTATTTAATTTTTACCATTTTTCCTTTCAATGTTGGGGGAGGAAAGCGGTCGATGATACCACCAAGGATGTCGTTTAGTTTTGATGTTTTAATGGTGCTGGTTCTTCTAACGTTTACGTCTAAAGCTGTTTCAAGCGCTTTCAAAATACGTTGCTTGTCTGGAACCGCTGTGAATACAATAGGCACATCAGAGAAGGGACGAATCGCTTCTTGAATTTTTAGGGTGAAAGCATTGATGGTGTTGGAGTCTTTTTCAACCAAGTCCCATTTGTTTACTACAATCACCACCCCTTTTTTTGCTTTTTCAATGATGTGAAAAATAGTGATGTCTTGCGACTCAATTCCTTTTTCAGCATCAATCATCAGCATGCAAACATCAGAAGTTTCAATGGCGTTGAGGGTTCTCAGTGTTGAGTAAAACTCAATGTCTTCATCGACTTTGCTTTTCTTGCGCAAACCGGCGGTGTCAATCAATATGAAATCATGTCCAAAGGCCTTGTATCGCGTGTGAATGGAATCTCGCGTTGTTCCAGCAGTTGGTGTTACTACGTTGCGTTCCTCGTTCATGAACGCATTGACGATAGATGATTTTCCAACGTTTGGTTTTCCAACAACTGCGATTTTCGGCAAGCCGCTTAAGTCTTCTGGTTTTTCTTCGCTGATTTCGGCAGCTACAAGGTCAAGTAATTCGCCTGTTCCGCTTCCGCTAATGGCTGAAATGTTATGTACTTCACCTAAGCCCAATGAATAAAATTCAGACGCATCGAATTGACGCTCATAGTTGTCGACTTTGTTGGCAACTAAAAATATTTTCTTTTTGCTTTTTCTGAGCAACATCGCCACACCTTCATCGAGGTCGGTGATGCCGTTGATCACATCTACCAAAAATATAATGACGCTGCATTCTTCAATGGCGATCTTTACTTGGCGTTTGATCGCTACGTCAAAAACATCATTAGAGGTAGGTACATAACCACCAGTATCGATGATGATAAATTCTTTTCCATTCCATTCAACGCGGCCGTAGTGACGATCACGCGTCACTCCCGCTTGTTCATCAACGATTGCACTCTTTGATTCCGTTAAACGGTTAAAGAGGGTTGATTTACCCACATTGGGTCTTCCTACTATTGCTACAATATTTGCCATACAGCGCGAAATTAACGAATCCATTTCGGATTTTACTATTTTAGCTGAATGCAAGGACTGGTTATTAAATCAACAGGGAGTTGGTATGAAGTAGAATTAGAGGATAAAAGCCTTATCTCCGCTCGTATTCGTGGTAAATTTAGGATGGAAGGATTTAAAGTTACCAACCCGGTGGCGGTGGGTGATTTGGTGGACATGGAGAAGGATAAGGACGATAATTATGTGATTTATACCATCCATCCGCGAAAAAATTACATCATTCGTCGTTCGGTGAATTTGTCGAAACAGTACCATATTTTAGCAGCAAATGTTGACCAAGCTGTTTTGATGGTGTCGGCAACGCATCCCAAAACCTATTCTGAATTTATTGATCGCTTTTTGGTGACAGCCACTGCTTACCATATTCCGGGTGTTATTGTGATCAATAAAACCGATTTATATGGAGTAGAGGAAATGGCGCAGTTGAAAGATTGGATGGAGATATACAGCGCTGCCGGCTACACCTGCGTTGCTACGAGTGTAGTTAGTGGTGAAGGGATTGAAGAAGTGAAAGCATTGCTGGCCAATAAAATATCAGTGGTGTCGGGTCATTCAGGTGTTGGTAAATCGTCGCTTGTGAACAAGATTGATCCTAGTATGAATTTGAAAACGGCCATTGTTTCTGAGATGCATGAACAAGGAAAACACACCACGACTTTTGCGGAAATGCATCCTTTGGTGTTGGGTGGATATATTATAGACACGCCTGGAATCAAGGGATTGGGTCTTGCCGACATGAAAAAAGAAGAGGTGTGTAAGTACTTTCCGGAGTTTTTGAAGTTTGCTGTCAACTGCAGATTCAACAATTGTATCCATATCAAAGAGCCCGGATGTGCTGTTAAAGAAGCGGTGATTGCCAAGCAAATCCGAGAGGAACGCTACAATGGTTACCTCAATATTTACCACGACGACGAAGAAATACATTACAGATAGATGAAGGCGGTGGTGCAAAGAGTGAAGCATGCGTCGGTGGCGGTTGATGGAATTGTCGTCGGTCAAATTGCGCAGGGATTACTAATTTTATTGGGTGTTCAAGAAGGCGACAGTGCTGAAGATTTGCAATGGCTTGCTTCTAAAATTTCGAAAATGCGCATTTTTTCCGATGCGCAATGCAAAATGAATTTGGCCATACAAGAGGTGCAAGGGCGCGTGCTAGTGGTTAGTCAGTTTACATTGTTGGCGAGTACTAAAAATGGAAATCGTCCCTCCTATATAAATTCAGCGAAGCCAGAAATTGCGAAGCAAATGTATTTGGATTTTTGCAGGGCCATGGAAGAATTGCTTGGTAGTGCTGTGGAGCGCGGAGTTTTTGCTGCTGATATGCAGGTGGAATTGTTGAACGACGGGCCGGTGACAATTGTCATGGACTCAAAAAACAGAGAATAATGAAAATTTCAACTTATCAAGTAGAAGTGGATCAGTGGATCAAGGCCCACGGAGTGCGTTACTTCAATGAATTGACCAATACCGCATTGCTGATGGAGGAAGTGGGTGAATTGGCGCGCATCATGGCGCGAAAGTTTGGAGAACAGTCTTTTAAAAATGCAGAGGAAGAGTTGCAACTCGGTGATGAAATGGCCGACGTGCTTTTTGTTTTGACTTGCTTGGCGAATCAAACCGGAGTGAATTTAGAAGATGCGATTCGTAGAAATATGGAAAAGAAAACTGCACGGGACAAGGACAGGCACAAAGACAATGAGAAGTTGAAGTAGTATAATATGTGTTGTTAGTTTATCTACCGCGTCCCTGCAGTAGGTCCTAGAACCTTCCTGCGATAGGGAATAAAAAAACCTCTCGAGCAATCGAGAGGTTTTTTTTATTTGTTAGCTGGCAATTAATGCTTGCAGCACCCTTTGCCTTCTTTTTTATCGCAGGCTTTTTTGTCAGATGCACAGCATTTGTTTTTCTCGCACATCGCCTTGCATTCTTTCGCAAGTGATTTGCCTGCTTCGCTATCTTTTTCAGCGTCGGTCATGCTGCTGTACTTAGCACACTGCTCTTTGCATTTTTCGTCTTTGCAATCTTTGCAGCAGTCCGCTTTTTTGCAGCATCCTCCTTTTTCGCCTAAGCCAGCCGCATTTGCATTGAACACAAAAGCGAACAAAGCAACAGTCATCATCATTATATACTTTTTCATAATAGTAGAATTAATTGAAATAAAATTAAAAGTTTAATTGTGTTTAAATGAAATGCAGCTAAACTTTTGGAGGATGCCATGCATCGCCATTGAAATTTGAATCTATTGCTTCTGCATGAAGTGCGAATTTGTCTTTGCTGAATTTTTGTTTCTTGAAGGTTAAACTTGCTGTTTGCGGGATGAAACCCATCATGGAGCAACAACTCGCAAAAGGATTACAACCTTTTTCTCCGCAATCTTTAGATTGTTTCTGCTCGCTTTTAACCTTGCAGCAAGCGTGTTTGTTCGTGTTGTTGTTAAAAGCCGACAGTGTTCCTGCTGAAATCAGCAAAAGGAAGTGTAAAGACAATATTGCGGCTATAAATTTCATCTACTGTGAATTTTACGATATTCAAGCTGCCATTGTCAATAAGTGTAGAAGAATTTATATTATTTTAACGTTTGACAAGGGCAGGCCTTGTTTTCGTCAACGATGCCCAAGTCGCGCACCACGGTTGAAGAATGATACATATCGACCAGAGCAAAATACACTTTTCGATTTAGTGGCATCTCAATGTAGTATGTTTTTGGTGATTTGTGCACTTTTGTGCGGTCGCTGTTGAATTCTACGTCTCCGTCGTGAATGGCAGCAATGATTTGTTTTTCTGAAGTTTTGTGGCAGGTAGCGAGGCATTGTACGCTATCGCTCAAACTGAATTTACTTTCAAGAATGGCGGCTTTCACGCGATTGCCAGGCAGCCAACTTACGGCGTTGTTGTTCAAAGGATCGTCTTCACGCAGCATCAAAGAAAACACGATGATCGTTGCCATGAAGGCTGCACTAGAAAAGAAAATGATGAAGCGTCGTTTGCGTGTCATATTAAAAAGCAGCCATTAGTAAATCGATGTCTTTATATGGCAAGCTGAAAGCTTCCCCTAAAATTTTATTGGTCAGTGTTCCTCGGTACATGTAAACACCATGGCGTAAACCAGTGTTTTTCTTCACCATTTTTTCAATGCCTCCATTTTGGCCGATTTCAAGAATTAATGGTGTAAATACGTTGCTCAGCGCATAAGATGCGGTGCGTGAAACTCGGGCTGCAATGTTGGGCACGCAGTAGTGAATGACACCGTGTTTTTTGTAAACCGGACTTTCATGTGAGGTTACTTCCGATGTTTCAAAACAGCCACCATAGTCAATACTTACATCAACTATTACCGAACCTTGTTTCATGTCGGCCACCATTTCTTCGGGCACAACACAAGGTGTTTTTCCGTCGATGGGACGCAAAGCGCCAATCACCACGTCGGCATTTTTCATTGCTTTTTTCAAAACTTTAGGCTGCAGCACCGAGGTGTTCAGGCGCTGCCCCACATTGTTTTGAAGTCTTCTCAATTTGTAAATATTATCGTCGAAAACCCTCACTGATGCTCCTAATCCAAGTGCTGCGCGACAGGCAAATTCGCCTACGGTTCCAGCGCCAATGATGACCACTTCTGTTGGTTTAACGCCAGATATTCCGCCCAGCATTTGTCCGAAACCACCACGCATGTTGCTGAGGTGTTCGCCAGCAATCAAGATGGATGAGGTTCCTGCGATCTCGCTCATGGCGCGAACGATGGGGTAAATTCCTTCAGCATCTTTGATGTAGTCAAATGCGATGGCAGTCACTTTTTTTGACATGAGCTGTTGCATGAAATTACGCGGTTGAACCGGTAATTGCAGCGCGGAGAACAATATTTGTTTTGATGTTGGATTTAAAAATTTGATCTCATCTAAAGAAGGGGGTGATACTTTGAGAAGTATGTCGGCTTTGTAAACTTCTTCTGAATTGTATGCGATTTCAGCACCTGCTTCACTGTAATCTCTGTCGTGAAAATTAGCGCCTTCACCTGCCTTTGTTTCAACAATCACACGGTGTCCGTTGCTTACCAAAACAGCAACCGAATCGGGCACTAATGGAACTCTTTTTTCTTGAATGGCACTTTCTTTTGGCATTCCAATGAATAGTGAGCTTTCGCGGCGGTTCAATTCAAGCATTTCCTCCTGTGGCAAAAATGCTGCCTTAGCGAGTGTTCTTAGTAAATCTTCTGATGACCTCATCTTTCTTCAGTAACGGTGATTTTTCGATTTAAATTTTCCTCAACTATTCTAACCACTATGTGCTTAGAAGGGATCAAGTTAAAGATTTTTTCCGGCCATTCAATAAAGCAGTAAAAATTTGAATCGAGGTAGTCTTCAATACCGAGGTCTAAAGCCTCGTTTTCGTTTTTAAGTCGGTAGCAGTCGAAGTGGTAAATTTTGCTTTCTTGCGCACTGTTGTACTCGTTCACAATTGAAAATGTTGGACTGCTGGCTGCGCTTGTGCAATTCAATATTTCACAAAAGGCTTTGGTCAAAGTGGTTTTGCCTGCGCCCATTTCGCCCTCTAGCAAAAAAATACGCTGATGCGGAAAGTGCATTAAAATTTCCTGTGCAATTTTTTTGAGTTCGGAGTTGTCTCGGCAAGTGAATTCCATTGTGCACAAGGCTATTGGTGAGCGATGAAGTAATATTCTTTATTGGTGTTAAAGTAGAGTTCAAAGGTGGCTGAGTCTAAAGCCTTGTCTTTGTTGATGAAGCCTTTGAGCGTAGAGATTTTTAACCCGATGTCGCTGTTTAAAAAGTGATATAGATCTTTCGGCTGTGTGCCGTAAAAATCACTTGCGCCCATGCCACTTTCAAAGATAACTACAGGAAGGTCGCGTTTTAACAGTACTTCGGCGCCTTTTAATACACCAAATTCGCCGCCTTCTACATCAATTTTAATGAGGTCTATTTTTTGGTTCAAAAGCACGGCGTCTATTGTGTTCAATTCCACAGTAATTTCTTCAATGTCGGGTGTTGCAGTGTCGTATTTTCTTTTGTTGATGCCGCTGTATGCAGGGGCGTTTTTAACGAAATTGAAAGTGGTGGAGCCACTTTTGTTAGACAGCGCAAAGGGATAAATGGTGGCTTTGCCACTGTACTTGTGTTTCAATGTTTGATATAAATGTGGAAGCGGTTCGAAAGCAAAATGTTTTCCGTTCGGCGCCAATGCTATTATTTCGTCGAGAATTTCTCCCTTGTGACAACCCACGTCCACACAGTTTGAATTTTGTTTCAACACCTGTTTTAGTATTTTTTTGGTGAGGCGGTCGTACTCGAGGTTTTTGGTCAAGTCGAGGTGTAAAAAAATCAATGTTGCCCTGATCGTATTTTTAAGATTCATCGCCGTGCGTTTTGGTGCTATTTCGTTTGTAAGGTAATGCAAGGTACTATCATTTCTTCTAAAGACAAACCTCCGTGTTGAAAGGTGTTTTTATAATGCTTGGCGTAGTGGTTGAAATTATTGGGGTAGGCAAAGAATCCGGCATTTTTAGCAAATATGTACCGCGCACTGATGTGTGATTTTGGCAAGCGAATTTCTTCAGGTTTCGCCACTTCGAAAACTTCTTTGGGATTGTACTGCATTCCTTGTCCTTGCTTGTAGCGCAGATTGGTGGTGAGTTCTTTACTGCCCACAACCTTTACAGCGTCTTTCACGCGAATAGTGCCGTGGTCGGTGCTGATCACCAAAGTTGCTTTTTTCTCACTGATTTTTTTGATGAAGTCGAGCAGTGGCGAATGGTTGATCCACGAACGTATCAATGACCGATAGGCCGCTTCGTTTTCAGCCATCTCCCTCAAGACTTTGGTGTCAGTGCGGGCATGAGATAATGCGTCAACAAAATTATAAACGACCACGTTAAGGTCATTGGTGTTCATGTTGTTGACTGAATCCACCAACTTTTTATTTTGTTCGATGTTGGTGATTTTGGTGTATGACCATTTGATGTTCAGCGCTTGTCGCTTCAACATCGCTTCAATAAAGGCTTCTTCAGCGAGGTTTTTGCCGCCTTCTTCATCTTCATCGACCCATAACTTTGGAAAAGTTTTTTGAATGTCAAGTGGCATCATTCCTGCAAAAATAGCATTGCGCGCAAACTGTGTCGCAGTGGGGAGTATGGCGTAATAGCAATCTTCCTCGACCACTTTTAAATATTCGCTAAAGGTTTCCTGAAGTACTTTCCATTGGTCGTAGCGAAGGCAGTCGATGAGTAAAAAGTACACTGGATTTCCCTTGCCGATGTGCGGGGCAACTTTTTGTTTGAAAAGGTTGTGTGATAGTAATGGTGCGTCTTTTGGTTGATTGATCCAAGAAACGTAGTTGCGTTCTACATATTTGCAAAACTGAAGATTGGCTTCGTTTTTCTGCATGTCGAAAGTTTCGGTCATGCTGGGTTCTTTGGCCAAGTCGAGTTGCATGTCCCAATACACCATCTCTTTGTAAAAGTCGGTCCACTCGCGCCAGTCCATGCGTTCATTCAAGCGCATGGCTATTTTGCGAAATTCCTGTTGGTATTCTGTTACAGATTTTTGACTCACCAGTTTTTTTTCGTCGAGGTTTTTTTTGATCGACAATAAAATTTGGTTGGGATTGACCGGTTTTATTAAGTAGTCGGATATCTCCGATCCGATCGCATTTTCCATAATCATCTCTTCTTCACTCTTGGTGATCATGATGACCGGCAGCGATTTTTTAATTTTTTTAATTTCTTGAAGCGTGTCTATTCCTGTGAGACCCGGCATATTTTCATCTAAAAACACGATGTCGAAATACTCGTTTCTTATTTTTTCTAATGCCTCGTTGCCACTTAAGACCGTGCAAACATCATAACCCTTGGCGGTTAGGAACAAAACATGCGGTTTTAGTAAGTCAATTTCATCGTCGGCCCAAAGTATTTTGATTTTCTCCATTTCGGTAGTTCAGTATTTAAAGTTCAGTATTCAATGTTGCTAGCCCTGCTTTTATTCGGTCCAAAATATGAAATTAAGTGCAGAGTTTATTTAACTTTAAACTTTGATCGTTAAACTTCGAACGTATTTTGAATAGCAAGCCCTATAACAAAAGAAAAATAATCAACGATCCGGTATACGGATTTATTACGCTGCCCTACGAAATCATTTATGATTTAATGGAGCATCCTTTTTTTCAGCGGCTGCGCAGGATACGTCAATTGGGTTTGACAACCATGGTTTATCCGGGTGCGTACCATACTCGATTTCACCATGCTCTGGGAGCAATGCATCTTGTTACCGAAGCCTTGGCTACCTTGAAAACAAAGGGAGTTGAGATTTCCGACGAAGAAGCACAGGGTGTTACCATAGCGATATTGTTGCACGATATAGGACACGGACCTTTTTCGCATGCCTTGGAAAATTCGATCGTCAAAGGAACAGGACACGAAACGCTGTCGCTGATGATTATGGAGCAGTTGGATGTGCAGTTCAACGGGCAATTGCGTGTTGCCATTTCTATATTTAAGGATGAATACCCTAAAAGATTTTTACATCAATTGATTTCAAGTCAATTGGACGTAGATCGCCTTGATTACCTTACACGCGACAGTTTCTACACTGGCGTTAATGAAGGTGTGGTGGGTGTTGAACGCATTATCAAAATGCTCAATGTCAAAGACGATCAAATTGTGGTGGAAGCCAAAGGCATTTATTCCATTGAAAAGTTTTTGATTGCACGCCATATCATGTATTGGCAAGTGTATTTGCACAAAACGGTAATTGCAGCAGAGTTTTTACTCATCAAAGCTTTAAAAAGAGCCAAGCAATTGGCAGAGGGCGGAGTGGCATTGTTTTGCACGCCGATGCTGCATAAATTTTTATACAATGATTTCTCTACACAGGATTTCATCAAGGATCCATCTTTACTCAAAGCCTTTTCAAGCTTAGACGACTATGACATTCTTACCTCGATTAAAGTGTGGCAAGAACATGATGATTCCATTTTGTCGAGATTGTGCAGTAGTTTGATCAATCGAAAACTTTATAAAGTAGAATTGCAAACCGAGCCTTTTGATGCCGCTTACCTTGATACCGTCAAGAAAACCGCACAAATGAAATTTGCGTTGCGCAATGAAGACATCGATTATTTCGTTTTTTCGGATACGATTGAAAATAGAATTTACAATAAGGAGAAAGCGCCTATTTTGTTGCAATACAAAGATGGATCCACAAAAGAAATTAGTGATACCTTCGATTTGTTCAATGTGGCCAATCTAACAAAACCAGTGATCAAGCATTTTTTGTGTCAATTAAAATAATTTGAATGGAATTTACAGCCCAGCAAATAGCAGCGATGTTAAACGGAACCGTTGAAGGTGATGCACAAGCAAAGGTGACTACGGTAGCGAAAATTGAGGAAGGCCATAGCGGAGCCTTGTCTTTTTTGGCAAATCCACTGTATACGTCACACATTTATGAATGTGGGTCTTCTGTTGTTTTGGTGAACAATGATTTTGTGCCCGAACGTGCCGTAAAGCCAACATTGGTGCGCGTTGCCAATGCATATGAAGCTTTTGCGGGACTTCTTGCGCAATATGACAAAATAAAAAGACAACGAGTGGGCATTGATGGCGTGCATCACATTGGTAAAAATTCAACGTACGGAGAAGGAATATACCTTGGTGCCTTTGCCGCTATCGGTAACAATGTTAAAATAGGCGCCAACGTTCAATTGCACGCACATGTCAGCATAGGGGATAATTGTGTGGTGGGAGACAACACTGTGGTGTATGCTGGAGTGAAGGTTTACGAAGGCTGTGTGATTGGAAACAATTGTATTTTACATGCTGGTGTGGTCATTGGCAGTGATGGATTTGGCTTCTCTCCCAATGCTGAAAACAATTATCAAAAAGTACCGCAAATTGGCAATGTGCTGATAGAAGATCATGTTGAAATTGGTGCGAATACCTCTATTGATAGAGCAACGATGGGTTCAACAATTATTAGCAAGGGAGTGAAACTTGATAATCTCGTGCAGATTGCTCACAATGTAGAAGTGGGCGAAAACACAGTGATTGCCGGACAAACTGGCGTGGCAGGATCAACAAAAATTGGAAAAAATTGCATGATAGGCGGACAGGTCGGTATTGTAGGGCATTTAACTATAGCCAATGGTGTGAAAATTGCGGCTCAGTCGGGAATTGGCCACAGTATTAGCGTTGAAGGATCTGTCGTTCAGGGTTCACCTGCTTTTGATATTGGGGAGTACCGCCGTTCATATGTGGTTTTCCGTGCCCTACCCAAGCTTACTAAAAGGCTAGACGATGTTGAAAAAAACAGCGCCAAATAAAGCCTCTGTTGAGATCGCTCTAAATCTTTAGATTCCTTATGGTTTTTGTCCCCGATTAATTACCTTTGGGCCTTTCTGTTTACAATTTATGATGGACAAACAAAGTACTCTCGATAAAGAAGTTTCCTTGGAAGGCGTGGGATTGCACACTGGACAGATGGTGAAATTGACTTTTAAACCTGCTCCCGAAGACCACGGTATTGTCTTTCAAAGAATTGACCTTGAAGGTCAGCCTAAGGTACAGGCGCTTGCCGAAAATGTGACAGAAGTGGAGCGTGGCACAACCATTGAAAAGAAGACGGCACGCGTCAATACTGTTGAGCATGTTATGTCTTCGCTGGTGGCGTTGCAAATCGACAATTGTTTAATTGAATTGAACGGACAAGAAGTACCTATTATGGATGGCAGCGCCAAGCCATTTGTAGATGTACTGAAGTTGGCAGGAATCAAAAAGCAAGAGAAGGCTCGTCGTTACTATGTTGTGAAGGAACCTATTGTTTACCGTGATGAAGCAAGAGGAGTGGAGTTGATGGTGCTTCCTGATGACAATTATAGTGTAACAACAATGATTGATTTTAATTCTCCAGTGCTGGGCGCGCAACATGCGAGTTTGGATAAATTGGAAGATTTTGAAGAGCATATCGCATCGTCTCGCACCTTTTGTTTTTTGCATGAATTGGAACTGTTGCTGAACAACAATCTGATCAAAGGCGGTGATTTGAGCAATGCTATAGTGGTGGTTGATAAAGTAATGGAGCAGAGTGAGTTGGATAAGTTGGCCAAGCTTTTTAATCGCACACACATCGAAATAAAAAAGGAAGGAATTTTAAATAACATAGAGTTGCGTCACCAAAATGAGCCTGCTCGCCACAAACTACTAGATGTTGTGGGTGATTTAGGATTGGTTGGTGCAGCAATCAAAGGAAAAATAATTGCAAAAAAGCCTGGCCATGCAGCCAATGTTGAATTTGCTAAAATCATCAGAAAAAAAATGGAAGCAGAAAAAGACGCAGTACCACGTTTCGACGTAACTAAAGTTGTTTACGATGTCAATAAGATCATGGAGTTGCTGCCGCATCGTCCGCCATTTCTTTTTGTTGACCGCATCTTAGAAATGGAAAAGGAACGCATCGTTGGCTGCAAAAACGTAACGATGAACGAAACTTTTTTTCAAGGACATTTTCCCGGACAGCCTATATTCCCAGGTGTTTTGCAGTTAGAAGCAATGGCGCAAGTGGGAGGTATTTTAGCGCTGAGTCAAGTAGTTGATCCTGAGAATTACCTTACTTATTTCATGAAAATTGACAAGGTTAAATTTCGCCATCCCGTTGTGCCTGGTGATACCATTATATTTGAATTGCACTTTGTTTCGCCCTTCCGCAGAGGTATCGTGCACATGGGTGGATGCGCCTATGTGGGTGATAAAGTAGTGATGGAAGCAGAAATGATGGCTCAATTAGCAAAAGTTAAATAATATGCACCAACCCTTAGCATACGTTCATCCGCAGTCGAAAATCGCTAGAAATGTAGTGATTGAGCCTTTTGTAACCATTAGTAAAAATGTGGAAATTGGTGAGGGAACCTGGATTGGTTCCAATGTTACCATTATGGAAGGCGCTAAAATAGGCAAGAACTGTCGAATTTTTCCTGGCGCTGTCATCGCTGCGGTTCCGCAGGATTTGAAATACGAAGGAGAAGATTCTACTGTTGAAGTAGGGGATAATGTGACCATTCGCGAGTGCGTCACCATTCACCGCGGTACAAAGGATCGCAACAAAACGGTGGTTGGCGACAATGTGTTGCTCATGGCTTACACCCACGTTGCGCACGACTGTATTATTGGTCACAATGCCATACTGGCGAATTCAGTGAATTTGGCCGGACATGTGACGGTGGACGAATACGCTATCTTGGGCGGTGGTACCTTAGTGCATCAGTTTGTGCATGTGGGCAAACACGCAATGGTGTCGGGTGGTTCATTGATTAGAAAAGACGTTCCGCCCTTCTGTAAGGCAGCAAGAGAACCTCTTTCATACGTTGGGGTGAATTCAGTAGGTTTGCGTCGCCGCGGCTACACTTCTGACGTGATTAGTAAAATACAAGAGATTTACCGATACATTTTTTTGAAAGGATACAATACCAGTCAGGCTATTTCAATTATTGAGGCTTCTTTGGATGCCACTGCTGAGCGCGATGAAATTATTTCATTTATACAGGAGTCGAAGCGAGGTATCATGAAAGGCTATTTCCAAAGCAAATCAAATGGAACTGAAGGTTAGTCGCCTTGGTAAGAAATACGAAGGCAATTGGATTTTTAGAAACATCGATCTCAGTGTTCCCGCAGGCGCAAAAGTGTTGATTGAAGGGCGCAATGGTTCAGGAAAAAGTACTTTTGCCAAAACCATCTCTGGCTTGATTTTGCCTTCTGAGGGACAAATTACCTACACGCACCAAGGGGTACAAGTACCTGATAGCACTGCTTACAAAGACATTCAATTGATGGGGCCTTACATCGATTTGGTTGAAGATTTTACCCTTACTGAATTTTTAAATTTCCACAGCCATTTCAAGCCCTTTGTTCCGGAGATGTCGTTGGCTGAGTTAATTGCCATTGGTGCATTCGAGGGACAGGAAGAAAAATACCTTCGACACTTTTCGTCGGGAATGAAACAGCGGGTTAAACTGTTGCTGGCGATGTTTAGTCATTCTGCGCTGTTAGTGTTGGATGAGCCAACGGCCAATCTCGACGCGTGGGGCATCAACTGGTACCTGCGTTTGGTCAATGATTACGCTCAAAGCAAAACGATTTTGGTTTGTTCAAATAATGCATCTCAAGAAGCGGCGTTTTGCACGCAAAGAATTTCTATGGAAGTTTAAAACTAAAGGTGCAGCGTTTCTTGTTTGAGGCTCAGTCTTTTTGTATTTTTGCTCAAATTCATTTTTTTTATGGCAACTACTGCAGACTTTAAAAACGGCTTGTGCCTAAAGCACAATGGCAAACTCTTTCAAATAGTGGAATTTCAACACGTTAAACCCGGTAAAGGTCCGGCTTTCGTGAGAACTAAAATCAGAAATTTAGAAAACGGAAGATTGGTCGACAATACTTTCACCGCTGGTGTTAAAATTGATTTCGTGCGCATCGAAAGACGTCCTTATCAGTTTTTGTACAAAGACGAAAGTGGCTACAACATCATGCATCAGCAGACTTTTGAGCAGGTGTCTATTCCAGAAGGACTGATTGATCATCCTCAGTTTTTGAGAGAAGGTATGGAAATTGAAGCGACTGTGCATGCTGAAACTGAAGAATTTTTGTCGGCTGAAGTGCCGTCCTTTATTGATGCTGAAATTACTTATACTGAGCCTGGAATGAAAGGCAATACAGCGACAAATACTTTGAAACTGGCAACTATTGATACCGGCGCTGAAATACGCGTTCCTTTGTTTATCAACATGGGTGACAAAATCAGGGTAGACACAAGAACAGGAGAATACAGCGAAAGAATAAAAGACAAAGCTTAATGAAATTTCCGCAACCCTTAACACTTGCCGAATTAGCTTCTTTTCTGACCTGCGATTTCGTGGGTAATGGAGATATGTTGGTGTTGGGTTGCAATGAAATTCATCAGGTGGAGGCAGGTGATTTGTCTTTTGTTGATCATCCGAAATACTACGATAAATGCCTGAATTCAAAAGCGTCAGTTGTACTGATCAACAAGAATGTTGCTTGTCCCGAGGGCAAGGGATTAATCATCAGTGCTGATCCTTTTGCAGACTTCAACCGTATTGGAAAGAAATACATGCCGTTTCAGCGTTCATTGCAAACCATTAGCGCATCGGCTCAAATGGGCGAAGATACGGTGGTGCAGCCCAATGTTTTTATAGGGCATAATGTTCAAATTGGAAAAAATTGTTTGATCCATTCCAATGTCAGCATCTATGACAATGTGGTGATTGGCGACAATGTGGTGATACACGCCAATACTGTTTTGGGTGCCGATGCATTTTACTTTAAGAACAGAGTAACGCACCGCGAAAAGTTGTGGTCAACGGGTTCTGTTGAAATTGCCGACGATGTTGAAATAGGTGCGGGGTGCACGATTGACAAAGGAGTTTCAGGTGTGACGTACATTGGCCGCGGAACAAAAATAGACAATCAGGTACAGATTGGTCACGATACTGTTGTGGGCGAGCTTTGTTTGTTTGCCGCACAGGTTGGTGTATCAGGTTGTGTAAAGATCGGAAACAATGTCACTTTATGGGGGCAGGTTGGTGTCACCAGCGGCGTTGAAATTGGAGATAATGTGGTGGTGATGGGTAAAACAGGCGTTGCTAAAACCTTAGCCGCCGATACAACGTATGCAGGAGCAATAGCTAAAGAAGCGACGGCACATTGGAGGGAAATGATTGCATTAAAGCAGTTGCCAGAATTAATAAAAAAAATAAAGTAATGGCGGTTAAGTCGATAAAAAGAGCAGATGCAACAATTCGGGTGAAAGATCAGAAGTTGAATGCTTTGCTTGAAATTACCAATGCCATCAACAGCAATGTGAGCAAAGAGAAACTCTTTGCCATTTATGAATTTGTGTTG
>CANFBW010000002.1 GCA_947444925.1 Flavobacteriales bacterium
AAAGTCCTGATTGATAGCAAATGCGTCCGGCTCCGCGGATGCAAAGTCAATGCTTAACGAACCTTAAGAAGTTCGATCATTTTGCCGCCCATGCAAATGGAGGCTTGTCGCTTGGACGGGGCAAATTGAATGCAGATGATTTTTCCCTCATGCTGCAAAGAGTCGGGCAATTGCAAAACTTCGTATAACGAGGAATCTGCTTTTTGCAACATGTAGCCGCAGCCATCAAGACCTGATCTGTTGACCACAATTACCCTTTCAAAACCTGGAGGGCAGGAAATAAAGGAGCTGTCTTTTTTTTGAAAAAGACAGCTCGAAAGTGATAGGATGACAAATGTTATAATTGCGATAAGTCGCATCTTACATGAAAATCAACACAGGATTCTCAATAGATTTTTTCAAGGTTTGCAAGAATGCTGCACCTGTTGCACCATCGACAACGCGGTGATCGCAACTTAACGTTACTTTCATCATATTTCCAGGAACGACAGCATTGTTTTTAACAACTGGTACTTGGCGAATTGCACCAACCGCTAAAATACAGGCGTTAGGTGAATTAATGATAGCTGTAAATTCTTCCAAACCAAACATTCCTAAATTGGAAATTGTAAAGGTGCTTCCTGCATATTCATCAGGAGAAAGTTTTTTCGCTTTTGCGCGTGCTGAGAAGTCTTTCACCTGAGCAGAAATTTCCTGAACAGATTTAGAATTCGCGAATTTGACAACAGGCACAATTAAACCATCTTCTACGGCCATGGCCACACCAATGTGAACATGTTCATTGAAGCGGATTCTGTCGCCTTGCCATGAAGAATTAATGGCTGGATGTTTCCCTAAACTTGAAGAAACCGCTTTGATCACAAGATCATTGAAAGATACTTTTTCACCACTGGCTTCAATGATGGCTTTTCTTGCAGCCATGATTGCATCCATATCAATGTCAATCGTTAAATAGAAATGTGGCGCAGTAAACAAAGACTCACCCAAACGAGTGGCAATTATTTTACGCATTTGAGTAACCGCAACTTCACTGAAACTTTCTACTTGTGCAACTGAAGATCCCGGATTGAAATTATCGATATCTCTTTTAACTACTCGTCCTCCTTCACCTGATCCACGTAATTTATTGATATTGATATGTCTCTCGTCAGCCAATTTTTTAGCCAATGGAGAAACAAATATACGACCGTTGGATTCAACAGGTGCCGGAGCTGCTGCTCTTGGAGCTACTGCAGCTTTTGCGGCAACAGGAGCTGGCGCAGGAGCTTTTGTCTCAGCCTTTGGTGCAGGCACAGGTGTGGCCGCAGGTGCGGCAGGTTTGTTGTCTTTTTCAGAAGCTATTAAAGCCGATACATCTTCTCCTGCTTTTCCAAGAATAGCAAGTATAGAATCTACCGGAGCGCTAACGCCTTTTTCACATCCAATATGCAATAGAACTCCATCTTGAAAAGATTCGAATTCCATTGTCGCTTTGTCTGTTTCAATTTCTGCGAGGAGTTCACCTGATTTAACGGTGTCTCCAACTTTTTTGTGCCAAACAGCCACCACTCCGTCAGTCATGGTGTCACTTAGTTTGGGCATTCTTACAATTTCAGCCATGGGGTATAGTCTTTTTATTAATCCATTATGAATGGATAGTCTTTTTGGTGATAAACATCTTTGTACAACTCGTCTATTTCAGGAAAGGGAGATTCTTCGGCAAATTGAACTGCGCCATCTACAATCGCCTTTACTTTTTCTTCTATCGCCTCTATGTCTTTATCAGAAGCGTAATTTTTTGTTTTGATCGTTGTCAACACAGAATTTAATGGGTCTTGGTTTTTGTAAGTTTCCAATTCTTCTTTGGTTCTGTATTTTGCGGGATCTGACATAGAATGTCCTTTGTAGCGGTAGGTTCTGATTTCCAATAAGGTCGGACCCTCTCCTTTTCTGCCGCGCGCAGCAGCTTCTTCTACCGCATCAGCAACATCTTCGCAGCGCATTCCATCTACCGGGAAAGAAGGCATGTCATATGCCAATCCTAATTTGTACAATTCAGTAACGTTAGAAGTACGCTCAACAGAGGTTCCCATGGCGTATTGATTGTTTTCGATAACAAAAATCACAGGAAGCTTCCATGTCATTGCCATGTTCAATGTTTCGTGGAAGGCGCCTTGACGCACAGCGCCGTCACCCATGAAACATAGTGTAACGTCTTTGTTGCCATTGTACTTGTCGGCAAAGGCAATGCCCGCGCCCATTGGTATTTGAGCGCCTACGATACCATGTCCTCCAAAGAAATTGTGTTGTTTGTCGAACATATGCATTGAACCACCTTTGCCTTTTGAAACGCCAGTAATTTTTCCGAACAATTCGGCCATAATTAATTTAGGATCAGTTCCTCTTCCAATAGGATGCGCATGGTCACGATACGTTGTGATCATTTTGTCGCCCGGCAAAAGCACTGCTTCGCACCCGGCTACGATGGCTTCTTGTCCGATATACAAGTGACAGAAACCTCTGATTTTTTGTTGGATGTACAGTTGACCTGCTTTTTCCTCAAATTTCCTGATCAGAAACATGAGTTCATACCATTTGAGGCATGTAGCTTTGCCATACTTCTCTTTTAATTCTTTTTTTGCCATGATTTTTTCCATTGAAGAAAGGCAAAAATATAAATCTTTGTGATAAAACTTTCAAGAAAGATCATTTTTTATGGATCAGTGCTACTGCATAAGCGTTTACGCCGAGCTCAGCACCCACATATCCTAACTTTTCGTTGGTGGTGGCTTTGATGGAAATTTGATTTTCGTCAATGTTCATGACTCCCGCCAGGGTACTGCGCATTAGCGCGAGATGAGGGGCGATTTTAGGTCGTTCCAATGATAAAGTAACGTCGATATTTCCGATGGAATATTGATTTTCGATAAGTAACAATATTACTTTGGCCAACAATATTTTGCTGTCGATTCCTTTGAAATCATTTGATGTATCGGGAAAATGGATGCCAATGTCACCCAAGTTGGCTGCTCCCAAAAGCGCATCGCAAATGGCGTGTATCATCACATCGGCGTCAGAGTGACCCAAAGCGCCTTTATGGTGTTCAATTTTAATGCCGCCTAGCCAGAAGTCACGTCCTTCCACCAATTGATGCACATCGAAGCCAAAACCTATTCTAAATGGAAACATATTATTCTTCTTTGGATTCGGCAGCTTTAATGTCGTCGAAGTTGAAGGAAAGTGTGAAACGCAATGTTGCGTCAAGAGGATTGTTGCGCAGCATCGATACTAAGTACGAAAAGTCAAGGTTGAAAATGCTGTACTTCAAACCCGCACCCATAGTGAAATATTGACGATTTCCTTTGTTTGGCGCTTCGTAAAAATAGCCAGCGCGCAAGGCAAACTGATTGTCGTACATATATTCCACACCAGCAGAGATATTGATTTCTTGCAATTCTTCTACAACTCCCCCTGGGGCGTCATAAAAAGATTGAATAACTGCTTGTGCCACAGAAATATTAGGGTCCATTCCAGACTCGATCACTTTGGTTCCGTCTGATCGTTTCACATCCCCTCCAGTGCTATCTTTCAAGTAAATAGGAAGAGTTGGAACCAGTAATTTATTGAAATCCAAAAGGAAAGTAAACTTGTTGTAGTCGTCAATATCAATTTTCAATGAAGTTCCTAATTTAAGATTCATTGGAATGAAATTTTTCTTACCAGAAATGGTGTAAGCCACCTTTGTTCCGATGTTTGAAATGTTGAATCCTGACGCCCAAATCGCTTTGTTTTTGCCCATTTTTACATCCGTTTTGTAGTAACCCGAAAGGTCGGCCGAAACTCCATTTGCTGCCATCGCATTTGGGTCAACGCCTTGCGTCAAGTTAGAATAAATGTAGCGCAGGGCAAATGCCCCTGAAAATTTATTGCTTAATTTATGCGCATAAGCCATGTCAACCGCTAATTCATTGGGAGTTCGTTGTCCAAGTGAGCCGCCGTTTTGGTCGGTAAAATCAATCTTACCCAAAGAGAAATAACGCAATGAACCCCCTAAAGTACCTTTGCTGCTTAAGCGGTAGAAACCGGAGAGGTATCCTAAATGTATGTCGGGCACCAGGGTTTTTAACCATGGAGTGTATGCAACTGCAATACCCGACTGCTTTTCAATAAAGGCCAGTTTTGAAGCGTTCCAGTGCATTGAAGTGGCGTCAGGAGAAGATGCAACACCACAGTCACCCATAGCGCCACCGCGTGATTCGGGTGCAATCAATAAAAATGGTACTGAGGTTGTGATTGGGTTGAGTCCTATTCTTTGAAATTGATTGTTTGTGCCAGTTTGTGCGTAGGATTGAGCCAAAAACAAAAGCAAGGCAAAAGTGCTTAATGCTGGCTTGCAATTTGAATTAATAAGAATCTTCATTGTTTTGAATTTGTACAAATATAAATAATAATGCTCTTTATTTGAGTATCACCAGTTTTTCAGTTTTTTCAGCGTAGTGACCTCCGTCACTTTGCACTTTCAAACGATAAACGTAAACCCCTCTTCCAATGGCATCTCCGAAATCGTCTTTGCCATCCCATGGAATTGGATTGGGTTTGTAACGTTCAGATCCATCAATTGTTGTGTTGATGGTTTTTACCAAATGTCCTGAAATGGAAAAGATTTGAATTTGCACTTGCAAGGTCGCGCTTGCCTGATTGTGTTCAAACCAAAATTCAGTGTGTGTTGTAAATGGATTGGGATAATTCAACACATGGCTCAAAGCCATTTCGGCCGAGGAAGAAACTACAAAAAGAGTGTTTTTTTCGGACGAATTGTTGTTGACGTCCCATACTTTTAGACTCAGTTGATGCTCTCCTTCCGCCAAATTGGAGAGGGGATAAGTAATTGTTCCTTTTTTATAGCTGTCGAGATCGGCTTCATAAAAGGTGTTCAATATGAGCGACTGGTTACTTTGCTTGTCGAGCATTGCTACGATATCGTGTCCAATGTTGCTGCCTGCTGTGTTTATGCCGCTTTCGTCGGAAACGAGGGCGAATATTTTCGGACTTTCATTCGTCAGGCCACCATATATAAATGAGGAATCGTTCATGAAAAGGCGAATTTCTGGACCAGTATTGTCATTGGATCCATTGGGATCGGTGCCTCCGATGGTGAAATTTTCAAAAAAACCAGCCGCATCTTGGTCGCTGTTGTGGGCATAGTAGCTTATTTTGCCATTGCCGTATTGGTAGTTGATGTCTTTTGGAACAATGAATTCAAAAGAGAATAGGCCATTTGTAACGCTGGCTTTTCCCTTGTATAGAATGTTGTTTTGTAGACCGTAACTTACCGCTCCTTTATTACTGTTGTTAAGGGTTTGCATACTTTGTGACTTGTCATAAACAGTAGGATAAATAATGCCGTTGAAGCTTGGTAGAAACTGCCCAAGCTCATTGGTGATTTTTCCTTCTACTTTCACTTTCATCAATGCTTTGAGTGTGTCAGCATTAGGCACAACCGAATGCTGATTAATAGCGGTGGTCATTATTTTTTGTGACGGAAAAGCAAGGCTGATTGCCGGATCGCCCATCAGAAAAAACTTGCGTTTGTTGTTGTAAGTGCCATTGCTGGTTTGTGTCTTCGCTTGCAACAATGCTTGGCCTATAGTTGGACGATTGCCCTTCAAGGTGAAAAGTGAATCGAAGAAATTTTGCGAAAAGTCGAGATTGGACGAACCAAATACCAATCGTGTAGTGGTGAGCTGTCCAATGGCCCCGCCATCACCATTAAGTAATACATATTCTCCAGCTGAAACGCGTTGCGGGTCGTCAAAACGGCTGAATTCACAGGTTGCAGTGACGAAGAAAGGAAGTTTATTGAAATTTGTCCATTTGTTGATTTGTGAAATATTTAACACGCGCTCATCTGCCCAGCCTGCTGGTCCCCCATGGCCAATATAACTTAATATGAGTGCACCTTTAGACATCGCTTGTTCTATGGCAGTTTCAACATCAGGGTAGCGCGCGCCGCCAGCAGAATTTTGTTTTTGATACGCGTCAAAATATATTTTTTGGTGGTTGTAAGTGCTGTCGATGGTACGCAACAATTTTGATAAGATTTCTGAACCACCAACATGTTCTGCATAATCGAAGTTGCCATTAGGATCACTGCCGTCGTCAGCAACAAAGACTACTTGGTTACGCCAATTGCCAAATTCAGGGTGCATTGAATTGTTAGATGCTGCATGTCCGCTATATGCGATTATTTTTCGAACAATACCATCGGCTTGTGCCAAGGTAGTACATGGAATACGACCAATACCAACGTCGACATTGTCGGGAGAATTGCCTCCCATGTCGCCTTCGTTGTCATCGAGGAAGCCAAAAAAATCGTCGCTTGCGTATGTAGAGGAAGGGTCTATTGATTCTTGCGATTCGTATACGGATACAAAATCACTAACGGTTATTTTTGATTTATAGTCATACGTACCATCGCCGAAAAGAAGCAAGTATTTCGGCAGTTCGTTGGTTGTTGATGCGTTTTTATAGAAATAGCGCATCATATTGCGAATGGCGCCTACATCTTTGGCACCAGAAGAAAATTCGTTGTAGACTTGATCGGGCGTAACAACGAGCACATCAAGGCTGGAGTATTGTGTATGAAAAGCTGCTAATTTCTGCGCTGCGCTCAAAAACTCGGGCGCACAAACGATGACGTAGTCGGTGGTTTTTTTGCCGTGAATGTCTTGATTGGCAACGACTTCAACAAAGGTCGGTGCGTTAAAATTAGTGCCTGAAAATGAAATGTATTCTTTCAGCGTATCGGCGTCTTGTGTAAACACGATTGCTCCTCCAGAGTAGTTGTAATCTTGCGTTTTTACATTGTAGCATGTTGTGATGTCCCAAAGCGACTGAGATAGCGCGGCGTTGGTGAGCATATATTGTGCAACGTTATTGTGACCGCGGCTGATGCCATCTCTAAAAGTTATGGTGTTTCCCGTCATGGTTAGGTTTCGACGCGCTTGCACTTCAAGGTAATTCAACCAACACTCGGCTTCGTTGGTTGGCAATTGGTAGTGCATATTGATGGAAAAGGCTGAGCTACTAGGAAAAAAAGAATTGTTCTTACTTGTTTTGAGTACGGCATAAATGTCGTCGTAACCGCCGGGAATTTGCGGTATGTTGGAGAAAGAAGCAAATGAGCTTCCGCTCAGCAGAAAACTAACGTTGTTGCCTGCTGTTTGCGACGAACGAACTGCGAATTCACTGTTCATTTTTGCGCCTGAACCAAGCACCATATTGGGGAAACTAAAATTATACGTGTAATCGTTTGTTGCAATGTTAAAGTGGTCGCCAAACCATGTGCGTCCCGATTTAATGAGATTGTATAAGTCGCTTTCTTGATAAGCATAGTCGTCAAAGGTGCTCACATTGTGCGTCACTGCCTTTGCGCTTTGCGCTTGAGCACTTATCCTTTTGCCTGTTCCTGAATTAACAGTGATGAAGTAGTACGCCGCATCTGAGTACACATTATAGGAGTGTGCGTATTGAAGTGCTGTGGTGTCGTATCTCCATGTATGTGGGCCTTTTGCATAAAACAAAGCATAGTCAGCATCGTTGAATACCCCGTCATTTTCGCCGCTCACAAAAATGGCATTTTCTTGCAGGTCATCGGGCGTAAAAGTGTTGATTCGTTCAGGAAGCATGCCGCCTCCATTACCGAAAACCCTAATGTTGCGTGGGTCAATGTTGGCAACATTGACGCCCATTGTTTGCAGAAAGGCTTTGTCTATTTTGTATATTCCGCTGGCACTTATTTTTACTTTATACCAAGTTCCAGATGCCAATATACTGGAGTTGCCGTTTTTGTAAGAAGCTTTCCTTTCTGCTGCTTTTTCGCTGTGTACGGTGTTGATAATGTTGAACTGGAAAGAGAGCAATTGCTCGATATTGCCCTGGGCATTTCTTCTAAGCGAAGAAATAAAAATTTGAGCGACACCATTTTTGAGGTGGGCTCCAATTTTTTTTTCAACGATAAAGTGATCGGGAATAGGAATGTCTTTAATCGTTTGTGCTCGATCGGGGCTGAGTTCAGCGACTTTAAGCACAGTGAATGCAACATCGAAAGATTGCAGTTGACCAATTACTATTTCGTTTTTTTGAAAAAACGGCAATTGACCGTAAGGTTCTAATTCTGTTGCCGAAAAGAACGGTGACTGTAGCTTTTGAGCGCCTGCGTTGAACCATGTATTGTTCCATTGCAGGTTTGTTTCAGTTGCAAATGCTGCTGAAACAAAAGTGAAAAACAATATGGTACTTGATAAAAATTTCATGAACATCAAATATACAACGACTGCACTAAGATATTATTTTAATAATACGAGTTTTTCAAAAATGTGGGCGCTTGTGCCATTTTCGCTTTTGACTTTGATTTGGTAGAGGTAAACACCTCTTCCCAAGGCATCTCCGAAGTCATCCATACCGTCCCAGTCGATAGGCCCAACTCTTCTGCTGTCGGCATAAACTTGATGGGTCAAGGTTTTAATTAGCTTTCCGGATATAGTGTAAATTAGAATGGTAACGTCTAATTCTCTGCCAATTTGGTTGTGCTCAAAGTAAAATCCGGTTCTTGAGGTGAAGGGATTCGGATAGTTGAGAACATGTTCGAGAGCTGTTTTTGCGTTGTACGACACTACGAATTCTGTATAAGCACTTGTTGAATTGTCGTAGTTGTCCCAAAGTTTTGCTTCAATGCTGTGTTTGCCTTCCGCCAAATCGCTGAGGCGGTAGCGAATGCTGCCTTGTCGGTAGTCGTCGATTTTTGGTGTATAGGCCGCCGACAGCGGGATCACCTGCGCTGTATTGTTGTCGAGAATTGCGGTCATGCCGTGTCCGATTCCGCCCACAGTGACGTTCATTCCACTGGAGTCGAATGCGCTGATAATCAATGTGGGAGAATTGTTTGTGAACCCTCCATACACGAAAGTAGAGTCGTTGAGGTAGAGGGATATGGTTGGGCCGCTAACGTCAATCGGTGCCTTGTTCGAATATCCGCCCACAATGATGCTTTTATCACTTCCTTGCGCATCGCCGTGCGCCTCGTCATAGGCGTAGAAACTGAGTTTCCCATTTCCAAATGAAGGCGCAATGCCTTTCGGAATCAGGCAATCAAAAGAAAAATCTCCTTGCTTCACGGTAGCAGAGCCTTTAAATAAAACGTTTTGTTGAAGATCAAATGAGAAAGGATTGGTTCCGTTGTCATTGGCTAAAGTTGCGCTAACAAGTGTTTTGTCAAATAGTGTGCTTTGCACAGTGCCATTGAAATTGGTGAGTTTGTTTCCCGCAGTATCGCTGATGCTGCCACTGATGCGTACTTTAAGCAGGGCTTTAAGCGTGTCAGTAGCAGTGTTGTTGTAAAGGTCTACGATGGCGTTGACTTTGATTTTCTCTCTTGGAAGCGCCATACGCATGGCCGGATCTCCGAGCAGGGTAAAGTTGCGGTCGTTTGTGCCTCCGTTGTTGATGACTTTGGTCATTTTGAAAATATCGCCCAAACGTGTTTTATACCCTTCTGGCTGGCTGAATGCGACATTGTAAAAGGTTTTATTGAGATTAAAGTTGGGTGTCGAAAAAACCAGTCTTACTGTTGTGAAAAGCGCTATGGCGCCGCCGTGTGGATTTAGCAATAGTAGTTCACCGGCTGTAGTGCGCTGTGTTAAATCATAACGGCTGAATTCGCAAGTGGCGGTGACGAATAGCGGCATTTTTATACCATTGTTCAAGTCCACTACATCGCTTGACTTAAATACCCCTTCGCTCGTCAGTCCCTCCTCGCCTCCGTGTCCGGTGTAGTTGACGATGTATGCGCCATTCTCAATTTTGTTTTTTATGGCTGCTGAGGCTTCGGGATATTTGTCGCCTTCAGCATCACGCGTTTGCTGGTAGGCATCGATGTATATTTTATCGACATTATAGGCTTCTTGTTCGTTTTCCATCTTGGTTGCCAATTGGTTGGCTTGATTGATATGGATGTTAAAGTCTTCGTCATCCGCAATAAACAAAGCTTCGTTTCGCCATGAGGAATAGACTTGTTTTTTTTGTTTTTCAAAGAAGCTGTTTGAAGCGTCGAAATAATTGCAGTAGGCAAGGATTTTATCCACTACCGTTTTTGCTTGATCGGCATTATTTACTGGCAGTCGACCGATGCCAATGTCGAGAAGGTCGGGATCGGAAGGCGCCCATCTTCCTTCGCCGTTGTCAAGAAGTCCGAAAAAATCATCGGAGGTGTAAGAACTTGTGCTTTTTGTAGAGTTAAGAGATTGATAGGTAGGAATGAAATTGGGCAGTCCCTTTAGTATGTGTTTGTAGTCAAAGGTGCCATCGCCGAAAAGCAAGAGGTATTTGGGAACTTCGCTTGGTGCTGCTTTGTCGTAAAGCATTTTTACGAAATCCCGCAATGCGGCAACGTCAGGAATGCCGGCTGAAAACTCGTTGTAGATTTGCAGAATGTCAACTACTTGAACGCTAAGGGAATCGTTGTTTTGGTGAAAGCTTGCCAAGCGCTGTGCTTGTTCCCAAAAGGAGGGGTGGGCAACAATGATCAATTCAGTTGGAACGAGGGCATGAAGATTTTGGTTGTTGATTTTGCCTTCAAATTTCGGTGCAGCAGCAGTTAAAGGGTTGAACAGCACAAATTGGCGCAAAGAATCGGCATTTGCGCTGAAAAATATGCTGTCGCCACTGCTTCTAAATTGCTGTTCCCGTGCTTGAAATAAGTTAGTGACATCCCAAATTTTTCCGCCTGAAACAGCCGTGGCAATGTGGTATTCAGGAATGCCACCAATACTGATGTGGTCTCTAAAATGAAGTGCTGTGCCATCATATTTCAGTTTACGACGCGCCAAAATTTCAATATAATTGATCCATCCTTCTGAATAGGAGTCGGGGGCGCTGTATTGAACATCCACATTGATAAGATCTCCGCTGCTCGGTGCGGTGAAATTAACTACAGTATTTTTCGCAATATCGTCGGTTGAATTTCCTGAAACCATGGCTATCGGATAGGGTCCGTTGCTACTGCCGTTTACATTGACCAAGAAAGAGCTTCCAGCATTGTTGTTGCATTTTGCGTATAACTGGGCATTGAATGTCAATGAAGAAGAGGTGAGTGCGTTGGGGCAGATGAATTGGAAATTTTGTGTTTGGCTGCCTTCAAAATGGTCTCCTAACCAAAGTCGGCCGCTGTTGAGCAAATTATTTTCTTCTTTTTCTCGAAAAAATAACTCGTCAAAATCGTAGGTTTTTAGTGTTGCCGGAGCACTTTCTTCTGCTTGCACTATAATGTTTTTCGGACTGTCGTTATTGATTGTTAAAAAAACATAGATGCTGTCTGTATAGAGGTTGATTTCATGGGCAAAAGTACTAGTGCCGCTGTCATAATTCCACACGCAAGGTCCTTCTGCGTAAAACAAGAGATAGTCGCCTTGGTCGAAAATTCCATTTCCGTTGTCAATTCTTTGTACAGCGAGTTCCGGGAGGTCGTCACTCCTGAAAGCACTATTTGCGTGTGGCAACATCTTTCCTCCTCTACCATGTATTTTGATGTTGTCGAGATTTCCAATATTTTCAGTGGAAATTCCAGCGTTTTGTAAAGTGCTGTAGTCAATTTTGTAAATACCAGTTTGTGTGATGCTCCATTTATACCATGGGTTTGTTGCCAAAACAGAATTGCTGGCGCTGCGGTATTTTTCGCTGCTTTGTTTTTTTGCGTAACTGGCGCTTTCAATTCGGAAATCGAACGAAAGCACTCTTTGTATTTGTCCCGCTTCGTTTTTGAATAAGGGAAACATTGAAAACGTAACAATGGTTTTTTTAGCAGAAATGCCTTTTTGAAAAGACCATTTTGGTGCGATTGGCAGATTTTCAGCGCTTCGGATTGTTTTTTCGTAGGGAGAAAAGACGATGTTGTCGATACTGACTGTGAGCGAATCTAAGGTTTGCGGCAAGGATATGGAGCTGTTGTGTGGGGCGATTTCAAATTTTTCTCCATCGCTCAAGAGCAAGGTGTCGGCGCTCATGTCAACATGAAAAACCTGTGCTACCGAGCTATTTGCGAGGAGAATAAGTAGAAGAGAAAGTGCTTTGGCAAATTGTTTCACGGATATAAAGTAAAGGTTTTCTGCCATCATTGGTAAATTTTTTTCTGTCAAAAAGCAGAATAAATCGAACTTTCAATAAAAAATATTGTTACTTTTCGATTTCTATTGATTATATTCGAGATTAAGATTGTAAAAATAATTTGTATAATTGTGCCTGTGAAAAGTAAAACTATCGTAACGTTTGGTAAGCTAGGCGTAGTTGGACTCTTGATTGTTCTGAGTGAACTGATCAATCCAACGCTAGCTTCTGCTCAGGATCCTGAGTTCACGCAATTCTATGCTAACCCTCTGTATTTGAATCCAGCAATGGCTGGTACGCATAGGTGTCCGCGCTTTGTGTCAAACTACAGAAATCAGTGGCCGGCTATTTCCGGTACTTTTGTAACTTACAGTGCTTCCTATGATCAGCATGTTGATGTTTTGTCGGGAGGTCTTGGTGTGCTTGTGACGCAGGATCGCGCAGGTGAAGGAACTTTGAATACTTTGAATGCAAGTTTGATATATTCGTATCATTTGGCAATAACAAAATCATTTTCACTAAAAGTTGGTTTTCAAGGCACGTACCACCAAAAATCAGTGGATTGGAATAAATTGAATTTTGGCGACATGATTGATGCTAAATTTGGTTTTATTAATAAAACACAAGAGGTGCAGCCAAGTACAACCGTTTCTATGGTGGATTTTTCTGCTGGGATTTTAGGCTATAGTAAGTCTTTTTTCATTGGAGGAGCGGTGCACCATATTTTGGAGCCAAACGAATCTTTTTACATAGGAGGTAGAAGTCCTTTGCCAATGAAGTTCACGGGCCACGCAGGTGCTGTGATTCCGCTTGGTGCGCCACAACGTGGAAGAGGTAAAGGAGCGCCGCAAAGTTCAATCTCTCCCAATGTGTTGTTTAGGATGCAAAAAGATTTTCAACAATTGAATTTGGGGGTATACGTTACAAAAGGTCCAATCGTAGGTGGTCTTTGGTATAGAAATTCAGATTCTTTCATTTTGTTGGTGGGTGTACAACAAGGATTTTTTAAATTTGGTTACAGTTATGACGTTACTGTATCTAAATTGAGTAATGCGACAGCTGGTTCACACGAGATTTCTTTGGCATTGTTGTTTGACTGTAAGCCAAGAACAAAGAAATTCAGACCACTTAGTTGTCCATCGTTTTAAGTTGAATTAATTATAATAAGAGTAATATGAATCGTAAGATGCATTTAAAATTAGGCAGTGTTTGTGCAGTATCGGCAATGATTTTGCTGAGTGGTTGTGGGAAGGACGTGTCCAATTCAACGGGTTGGAATAACAATGACCCTAAAAATGGCGGATTTGAAGTGCAGCCTTATGGTGAGCAAGAAACTGGCCCGGGATTGATTCTTGTAGAAGGGGGTCGTTTCACAATGGGACAAAATGAGCAAGATGTGATGTATGAGTGGGATAGTAAACCACGTACAATGTCGGTTTCCTCTTTTTATATGGATGAAACGGAGATTAGAAATATTGACTGGAGAGAATATGTATATTGGTTGAGCCGTGTTTTCGGACAAAGTTATCCTGAGGTAATCAAAAAAGCGCTTCCTGATACTTTGGCTTGGAGAGATGAGTTGGCATATAACGAAGAATATGTGGATTGGTATTACAGACATCCCGCTTATAACGAATATCCGGTTGTAGGAGTGAACTGGTTGCAAGCAACTGATTATTGTATTTGGAGAACCGACCGCGTGAATGAGATGATCATGATCAGAGAAGGTATCTTGAAAGTGAATCCAAATCAACAAGACGACGATAACTTTAATACAGAAGCCTATTTGACTGGACAGTATGTTGGTGAAGTGAAAGGCGACTTAGTCAATTTGGATCCCAACACAGGTGGCTTTAGAAAAGTTGTTAGAGAAGATGGTATCATTCTTCCTAAATACCGTCTCCCAACAGAGGCTGAGTGGGAATATGCTGCAATCGGTTTGATTGGAAATACAATTGATGAGCGTATTATTGACCGTCGTATTTATCCATGGAATGGACACTGGGTGCGCAATAAGGACGATAAGTGGCAAGGTGAGATGATGGCCAACGTTATGCGTGCAAAAGGAGACATGATGGGTGTTGCCAGCAAGTTGAATGATGCTGCTGATATCACTGCGCCAGTGCGTTCTTTCTGGCCTAATGACTATGGATTGTACCATATGGCTGGTAACGTTTCTGAATGGGTGATGGATGTTTACCGTCCTTTGTCTTTAGAAGACAACAACGAGTTTAGAGCATTTAGAGGTAACGTATTCAAAACTTTTCAAGAAGATGCGAGTGAGCCAGATGTATTGGCTGAGAAAGACTCTTTGGGAAGAATGGTATACAGAGATGTTGACGTTGAAAAAGACAACTTAGCGCAAAGAAGAAATTATAAAAGATCAAACAATATTGACTTCTTAGATGGTGACTTCACTTCATCGGTTTATTTCACTGACGAAGGTTATAAAGATGCAACCAAACAAAATAAATTGATGTATGAAAATGCAGCTCCTGCTGTAACAGGTCATTCTTTGATGTCTCAGAGAACCCGTGTTTACAAAGGTGGTTCTTGGAAAGACAGAACCTACTGGATGGTTCCTGGAACAAGAAGATATTTAGATGAAGATCAATCTACAGACTGTATCGGTTTCCGTTGTGCAATGCACAGAGTGGGAAGTCCGGTTGCATTTGGCGGGGAGAACGGCAAATAGTGGAATAAACAATCTACAAACTTTAAAAATCCCTCAGCACTTGTGCAGAGGGATTTTTTTTTAAAATCAATTTATGCGTATTGAAGAACTGTACTCGATTTTTATAGCCCAGCATCAAAAGATTTGCACAGATACCAGAAAGGTAGAACAGGGCGCTATCTATTTTGCGTTGAAAGGCGATAATTTTGATGCGAATGATTTTGCATTGCAGGCTCTTGCTAGCGGCTGTTCCTATGCTGTAGTTGATAAATCGTCGGTTGTTGGTGCGAATTGCATTCTTGTTGCTGATGCTTTGACAACACTGCAAGAACTTGCGTTGTACCATCGCCAGCAACTTAACATCCCAGTGATCGGGATCACAGGCAGCAACGGCAAAACCACTACAAAGGAATTGGTGAAAGCGGTATTGGACACGCAGTTCAAAGTACATTGCACCAAAGGCAATTTAAACAACCATATTGGTGTGCCATTGACGCTTTTGTCAATGCCCCTCGATACTGAAATTGCAATCATAGAAATGGGAGCCAACCATCCTTTAGAAATTGAGTTTTTATGTCGCATCGCAGCGCCGAATT
Organism: Flavobacteriales bacterium; assembly: GCA_947444925.1. Classification (GTDB taxonomy): domain Bacteria; phylum Bacteroidota; class Bacteroidia; order Flavobacteriales_C; genus JAHEZL01. The sequence continues at coordinate 15,409 of CANFBW010000002.1, forward strand.
ACGGAATGGTAACCAATATAGGGAAAGCGCATTTGGAAGGATTTGGTGGCTTTGAGGGCGTTATAAAAACAAAGTCTGAAATGTACCACTATGTTGCTGCGCACACAGGAAAAGTTTTTGTGAATGCTTCGGATCCTTTGTTAATGAAGCAGTCGGCAGAGGTTGGCGATCGTATTCTATATCAAAATGATGTTTTTTTCGGAAGTGTAAAGGCACTTTTTCCTTCGGTTCACGCTGAGTTGCATTTTAATGGCGACTGCATTGATCTTCAAACACATTTGTTTGGGGAACATAATTTGATCAATATGGTGGCCGCCGCTGCTGTAGGCAATGAGTTTTTTGTTTCGGTAGCGAATATTCAAAAGGCTTTGACGCAATACCAACCCGACAACAATCGCTCGCAAATCAAAAAATCAGCGAAGGGCAACATGCTTATTTTAGACGCATACAATGCTAACCCTAGTTCAATGCGACTCGCCCTGCTTGCTTTTGCAAAAGTGGAAGACGACAATAAATTTGCAATTGTAGGAGATATGTTGGAGTTAGGTGACGCTGCTGAAGAGGAACACCAAGCCATTGTTCAGTTGTTAAGCGCGCAAAAAATTAATGCCTATTTGGTAGGTGCTGAATTTGAAAAGTGTGCAGGAAACTTTAAAAGCTTTGCCACCGCAGGGGATTTAAAGACTTATTTGTCTTCGCAAAACATTGAAATGTGCACGGTACTTATCAAGGGATCTCGGGGCATTAAGCTGGAGCAGCTCGAAGAAGTGTTGTAAGCACGTTCCTTTGTTCACCAAAGGAACGTGCTGTATGCTTATTTTTTGCTTCCGAAATAGAAAGTGAATTCCAATAATCCTCTGAATCCAGAGTAAATAAAACTGTTGTTGAAAGAGCTCATGCCTACACCTGATTCTACAGTGATACTCATTCTTTTGTTGCCCATTGGGAAAACCTCAACACCGATTGGGATGAAGGTATTGTAACCGAATGTGTTGTTTGAAAAAGCAAACCATGAGCCAACCCCAATACCAAAGTAGGGCTTGGCATTTTCGGAGGTAAAAACTCTGGCAATTGCGCTAACACTTGGACTCGCGATTAATCGTCCTGCTCCATAACCGAGGCCGAGGCGGCCGATAACGCCAAATTTGTTTTCATGGCTGCTTTTGATATTCAATCCGCCATTTCCCAAGCCAACGCCCAGTTGCGCGAAGGCGATGCTGCTGATGAAACAAAGGAAGAGTGCTGTGGTAATTTTTTTCATATGGGGTGTTTTATACGTTTGTGGGAAAAATACAAAAGATAAATAGGTTCGTACTCAAAAAGTACAAAAGTTTATAACAGTGCAAAAAGCTAAAATGTTGAAAGCTTTATTCGGTGGAGCCAGTCATGTCCTCGGGACGCACCCAAGTATCGAATTCTTGTGCTGAAAGGTAGCCCAAACGCAAGGCTTCGTGCTTTAACGTTGTTCCGTTTTTGTGCGCTGCCTGAGCTATTTCAGCTGCTTTATAGTAGCCTATTTTACTGTTTAACGCGGTGACAAGCATCAATGAGTTTGTCAAATGTTCTTGCACTCTTTGTAAATTGGGTTGAATTCCTTTGGCGCAGTGGTCGCTGAAGGATGCGCATGCATCACCGATCAAACGTGCCGAATGCAAAAAGTTATAGATCATTAACGGTTTGAAAACGTTTAACTCGAAGTGACCATTCATTCCACCGATGGATAGCGCAACGTCGTTGCCCATCACTTGCGCGCACACCATAGTCAGCGCTTCGCATTGCGTTGGATTCTCCTTTCCTGGCATAATAGACGAGCCCGGTTCATTGGCCGGAATGGTGATTTCACCAATTCCTGAGCGGGGACCCCGAACAAAGCATGCGTATATCGTTGGCTATTTTCATCAAACTAACGGCGAGCTGCTTCAATGCACCATGCGTTTCTATAAGAGCGTCGTGTGCTGCAAGCGCTTCAAATTTATTGCTCGCCGACACAAAAGGCAGTCCGCTTAAAGTTGCGATGTTGTCGGCTACCAATTCGGAATAGCCTTTTGGCGCGTTGATCCCTGTGCCTACAGCTGTTCCGCCAAGGGCCAGTTCCGACAAATGCAAAAGCGTATTGTTCAAGGCTCGCAATCCGTGATCGAGTTGCGAAACGTAGCCGCTGAATTCTTGACCGAGCGTGAGCGGTGTCGCATCCATAAAATGTGTTCTCCCGATCTTCACGATGTTTTTCATTTCGCTTGACTTTACTGCAAGCGCATCGCGCAGTTTTTGAACCCCTGGTATGGTGTTGTCAGCGAGCATCTTGTAGGCAGCAATGTGCATTGCCGTTGGAAAAGTGTCGTTGGATGACTGTGATTTATTGACGTCGTCGTTGGCGTTCAGTAATTTTTCTCCTTCACCCAAGGCATTGCCCAACAGCACATGAGCGCGGTTGGAAATTACCTCGTTTACATTCATGTTCGTTTGTGTTCCTGATCCTGTCTGCCATACCACCAAAGGGAATTGATCATCAAGTTTGGCGGCGATGATTTCGTCGCACACCACGCTAATGATTTCTTTTTTTTCTTTGCTGATGGCACCAAGCGCAAAATTGCTTTGCGCTGCTGCTTTCTTAAGCAGTGCAAAGGCGCGAATAATTTCAATGGGCATGGTGTTGTTGCCAATCTTGAAATTTTGAATAGAACGCTGCGTTTGTGCCCCCCAATACTTATCGGCTGGTACTTGAACCTCGCCTAAAGTATCGTGTTCTACCCTAAAGTTCATGCTATAAGTATTTGCTTAGTTTGGCATCTGAGCTCACGTCTGTGACAAATTGTTTTATCTTTTGTTCGTCGTCTTTTGGACAAATCAACAACACGCTTTCAGAATCTACAATAATGAAGTCCTTTAGTCCATTAACGACCACTAGTTTGCCGCTCGGCACGTTGAAAATATTGTTTTCAGAATTGTATGTTTTTACGTTTTTTCCAATCACCGCATTTCCTTTTTCGTCTTTGGACAAGTGGTCGTATACTGATCCCCAAGTACCTAAGTCTGTCCAACCAAATTCACAAGGCAATACGTAAACATTTTTAGCTTTTTCCATCACCCCATAGTCAATAGAGATGTTGGTGCATTCAGAATAAGCTTTGGTAATGAAGGATTCTTCTTGTGGCGTATTGTAAGATCCTTTTCCTTCTTTGAAGATGTTGTTTATTTCAGGCAAATGCTTTTCTAAGGCATTGACAATGCTTTTTGCCGACCAAATGAAAATACCGCTGTTCCATGAAAAATCGCCGCTTTGCAAGAAGAACTTGGCCATTTCGAGGTTGGGTTTTTCGGTGAAGGTTTTAACTTTTTTAAGAGAACTAGAGTGCTTAAATGATTCGTCGGTGGCCTGAATGTAACCATAACCCGTGTCGGGGCGATTGGGTTCAATGCCTAGTGTGATCAGGCAGTCTTCTTTGGAGCAAGCGTCGAGCGCGGTTTCGAGCACAGAGGTAAACACATCTTCTTTTAAAATAAGGTGGTCAGAAGGCGCGATAATGAGGCGTGCCTCAGGGTTGATTTCGTATATTTTGTAGGATGCATAAGCTACGCAAGGTGCAGTATTTCGGCGTTGTGGCTCACACAATATTCTGCTATTTTGAATTTGTGGCAGCTGTTCTTTAATGAGCTCCCTGTATTCAACATTGGCAACGATGAAAATATTTTCTTCGGGACAAACTTTTTGAATGCGCTCAAATGTGAGTTGCAACAGGGTTTTGCCAACACCAAGGATGTCTAAAAATTGTTTGGGTTTGGCACTTTTGCTGATGGGCCAGAATCTGCTGCCTATCCCCCCTGCCATGATGATACAATAGTTGTTTTTCATTGAATTATAAGCGTTTTATCATTTGACACCTAAAGTATTAAAATTGCGTGGTAATGCCTTGTTATTGTGCATTAAAATACTTCGCCTAAATTAAAGAAGAAGCCTTGTGAACCATCAAGTGCTATGCCGTAGCTGAGGAGTAAGTTTAGGTTTGAGCGTTTGTTCAATTTTGTGCGGAGTCCTGCGCCTATGCCTGGTATTATGTATTTGAAGCGATTGCTGGGCCATTCGGAAACGCTTTGCGCATTTGCGAAAACAGCGCCATTGAATAGTCCGTTTTTAGAAATTTCAAAACGGTATTCAGCCTCAAAGTACAATAAGTTATTACCTATATAGCGCCCTTGCCGAAATTGGCGCGCAGCGTTGGTGTAGGTATCCCAGCCAACGGCGGGCAAATCAAAATACGGCGGATTTCCGGACAGCGTGAATATATTGTAATTCCAGAGTGCAATAATGTTTTTCGATTTTTTTGGGAAAGCAATATAGGTGCGAAAGTCGAGTAAAATCGATTGCCAATTTTGGTCACTTCCAAGAAAAGTGAAGTTGGGGCGGTAAACGACATTGGCGTAATGCTCTTTCGCTTTAGGTGTATTGGAGTTCGCTCGACTGTCGAAAAGAACATTGAATGAAATACCTGATGAAACGGATTGCCCTCTACTGTCGTAGTTTTTAAAGTCGTTGTTGGGTTGTTGGTCGGGAAAGCGCTCTCTGATCCCCCAATGATAGTCGAGGTTATACCCAATTCCGGCCATAAAGTTTTTGGCTATTTTTCGGAGCGCCAATTGGTATACGCGAATATAGTCGTAGTACACAATCATGGCATTTTCTTTGGGTGTTCTTCCCCCTAAGCCATAGTTGATTGCAGAGTAGTTGTAGTAGCGCCAATCACCCGAAAAGTTCCACTTATTACCTGTCGACCAGATGTTTAAATTGATGGGTAATAGTAGTTGATTGAATTGCGTATACTCTGCAATGGCACTAATGCTTGAGATGTTGTTGTTTTTTTTTTTGCCGACGTAGAAGGAGGTGTTTGAGATTACAACTGCGGTAAATCCATTTTGAATAGAGTAGCCAATAGTTGGCAGCACCGAAACAAAAATAGGAGATGATTTAACACTGTCGTTGCGCACAACTTTCTTCACCTTCAATGCCTTTCTCGCAATGTCAATAAGATCGAGCCCAGCGTTTAAACTGTCTTGACTGAAAGCCGTTTGAGTTAGCAATACCAGTGAAAGTAGCGCTTTTATGCTACGGGCGGACGAACATAATATCATTTCAATTGATTTGCTCCACGGGTGCAGATGCGTAAATAGTATACCATCTTTTGTTGCCCAAATTGTAGCATTTGTAGCGCACCCTTATTTTTTCCTTTTTGCGGAACACCTCTGTTCTTTCATTGAGTTTGAAGTGGCTGTTGAAGGGAAGTTCGTGCAAAACTGTTTGCGGTTCGTGCTTGTCAGCGATTTTAATGGCATTGAGCAAAATATGATTGCTGTATATGTTGGCTTTGAGATTGTCAATTTCTAAATCAATGGCTTCTCTGATCACAACTGGCAGTCTGGTGTTTTTTTGTAATTTTCGGAGTAAGAGTTTGAAGTTGTTTTTCCACTCGAGGCCGTGCGGTTGAACACGTGAGCCAAATTCTTTCCAGGTGATGAGGTGCGCCCATTCGTGCAAAAAAACAATAAGCATGAAATAGGGCGTTAAATCGGAGTTGAGCTCAATGGCGCAAGGCTTGTTGCGTGTTCTGCTGAAGCAGCCCAAACGACCTTTGCGCGGGGCAGTAATGCGCAAGTCCACTTCCTGACCTCGGTATAAAGAATGCACAAAAACGATCGCTGAGGCTGGTAAAAGCTTGTAGAAATCGCCTCTGTCGCTATATTTTCTCAATTCTTTCCAGTTTCTCATTGCTTTTGTTGAATGTTGGACAATCACTGCACTTATCTTTTCTAAACATCTTGCAACCTGACAATAATACGATGCAGCAAATAGACAAAGCAATTGTTTTTTTCATGGGGTGCGGTTTATAACATCGTAAATTTAGTAAAATGATTTTCTAAATAATGTCTATTTTTGGTAAAAATGCTTTAGATGGTAGATATTTTAACACACTTGGGAGCATACTTCTTAATGTTGCGTAAGGCCTTCACTAGGCCTGAGAAAATGAAAATATTTTTCAAGCGCTTAAGTGCTGAAATGGAATTGATTGGGGTGGATTCAGTGGCCTTGGTTTCTATTTTGTCTTTATTTATGGGTGCTGTTATCTTAATTCAAAGTGCCTACAATTTTGAAAACCCTTTGATACCATCGTATGCTGAGGGTGTCGCAACGAGAGATTCTATGTTGCTGGAGTTTTCACCAACCATTATATCGTTGATTTTAGTGGGAAAGGTGGGATCGAGCATTGCGTCTGAATTAGGTACCATGCGGGTGACGGAGCAAATTGATGCATTGCAAATTATGGGCGTTAATCCAGTTAATCATTTGATTTTGCCGAAAATATTGGCCGGAGTGTTCATTATTCCTTTTTTAATATTGCTCAGTATGTTTTTGGGAATTCTGGGTGGATTTTTAGCCACTCTTGTTACCGAATCAGTGTCTACTCACAAGTATATTTATGGTATTCAATATGGTTTTGAACCCTATTACATTGTTTATGCCTTGACAAAGGCTTGTGTTTTCGCCTTCATTTTGACCTCCATTTCTTCCTACCAAGGTTTTACCACCAAAGGAGGTGCATTGGAAGTGGGCAAATCTAGTACAAAGGCAGTGGTGTTCAGTACCATTGTGATCATTTTATTCAACCTCATATTGACCAAATTATTGTTGAATTAATGATAGAAATCGGTAATATATCTAAGGTCTTTGGTGACCGAAAAATACTGTCAGATGTGTCCATGTATCTTGAAACAGGTAAAGTAAACATGGTGATTGGACAAAGTGGTGCTGGGAAATCAGTATTGCTCAAATGCTTGGTGGGTTTGCTCGAAACCGATGCTGGTGAAGTTTGGTACGATGGCAGAAATTTTACCGAAATGAACTATGAGCAGAAAAAGGCGCTGCGCAGAGAAGTGGGCATGCTTTTTCAAGGTGGCGCCCTCTTTGACTCTATGACAGTGGAGGAAAACGTTGCTTTTCCATTAGAAATGTTCACCAAAATGAGCAAGGAAGAGCGCACAGAACGCGCTAATTTTTGTTTGAAACGAGTGAATTTACCAGCCTCTAACAAGTTGTATCCTGACGAAATTAGTGGCGGTATGAAAAAAAGAGTTGCTATCGCCCGAGCTATCGCGATGAATCCCAAGTACTTGTTTTGTGATGAACCGAATTCTGGTTTAGATCCACAAACGTCTATTGTTATTGACAACCTTATTCGTGAAATCACGCTTGAATACAATATGACTACAGTGGTGATTTCCCATGACATGAACTCAGTGATGGAAATTTCTGATAATATTTTCTTTGTCTTCAATGGCCAAAAATGGTGGGAAGGCAATCGCAATGATTTATTGAAAACCGACAATAAGGAATTATGCGACTTCGTTTTTGCCTCTACTTTTATGAAAGAGTTCAAAAGCTCATCGCAAAGCAAAAGATGATGTCTTTGATGAAAATAGCACTTGTGTTGCTGTTCATACAAACTGAATTTGCTTTTGCTCAGTCGAGGGCGAACGCTAATGTTGTTGAATTGATGGTGGACTACAATATTGAATTGAGTAAAGCTCATTTACCTGCCGGCAGAGCGATGATGTCGGTGCAAAGCAGTGCGCTGTCGAAGTGGAATCCATTGGGTTATCTTTCTGCAGGAATGATGTTTTTGTACCAGCGTGTTTTATCGGAGCAAATTCAGGCAAATTGCATGTATCAAATCACTTGCTCAGAGTACACCAAGAAGCAAATAGAAAAACATGGTTTGCTCTTGGGTGTGTTGGAAGGCTGTAACCAACTGACCAATTGTTTTATGGGGGTTCAGTATCAGTATCCTAAATACAAGTTGTCTGCCCAAGGTAAAATCCGCAATGATCTTCATGATGCGGAGTAAACTGTTGCTTTTCCTTTTTATTTCTGTGCAGCTCTTTGCCCAAGTAGACAAGGGATTTTTGAATTATTTGTCGGTCAATAAATTGGAAGCAGAGCAGTTGACTTACTTGAATTCATTTGGCACTGCGTCACCCTTTGACACGCTGCACTTTTACAAGGCACAGCATTATTTGCAGTATTTCAATGATTCGTTGTTTCGTTACCATTTGTCTTTTAGTGAAGCACTTTTTTTTGCAGATTCTTCTTTGGTTAACACTGCAAATTGTAGGTTTCTGCGAGAAAAAAATACAAGTCGAACAGTATGGTATCAAATGTTGAATACCCAAAATAGAAATGCCGCCGTGCAAAATTTGACACTGTATTATGATGCGGGAGTTCATCCTAGAAACTATGTTGTGGATCAATTTTCACCCGAACTAAAAATCAGTTTTGCGCTTTATAAAAAAATGGAACAGCGCAATCCTCTTGCAGCGATGGTGCTATCGGCGCTGGTGCCCGGCTTGGGCAAGTATTATGGCGGCCGAAAGAGGTCTTTTGTAAATACGTTATTGCTGCATTCCATTTATGGTTTTCAAACCTATGAGAGTATTGCTAAACTTGGGGTATATCACCCGTACAGCATTTTTTCAATGGGACTCTTTGGCTTGTTTTATGTTGCCAATGTGTATACAAGTTACAGTGATCTAAAGGAATATAAAACAATGCTGAGGAATCAATATTATGAAGATGTTTCGGACTATTTTAATCCAAATGTTCCTCCTTTTTTTCGCTAGTTCTGTTGGTGCAGCACAGCATTTTGAAGAGGATTTGTTAACGTTGGAACACAGTGCTTACTGCGCTCAAAATGACACGGTGCGCAATGTTTTTTTGTTTCAAAAATTTCAGCTGTTCGTCGCAAACGGACAGTATGGCGCACGCGCTTTTTCTGAGGCAAAACGCGTGCAGTATCAACTGTTGCCTGATAGTTTGAAATGGAAGTATTTATGGAATGCTTCCTTGATCGCCTATCTCAATGGAGATAAAGATTACACCTCTTTTTATGGGAACTGTTTTAGGGCATTGCACAGCGATACATTAATGGCGGAGTCTACAGTTTTACATGCCTTTCAAAATATGGGAAACGATTCCTTGGTGGCACTGGACGTAGCATGTTTGTCGGCAACCGACACGATTTTTGCCTGTATGCGTTGCTTGGGCGCTGTCGGACAAAGTGAACAATTTCCTGCTGAAACGCGTTATGTGGTCGCATCGGCGCTCGTTCCAGGTTCGGGCATGTTTCTGCTGGGTGATGCGCGCAGAGGTGCTACAGCCTTGGCAATCAATGCCGGAATAGGGGTGCTTATCTATATTTTTTGCAAAGAAGCGCTTTTTGTCAATGCCTTCGGCTGGGGAGGGGCATTAATCACTAAATTTTACCTTGGAAATATCCAACTGACAAGGGTTTTACACCAACGTAAATGGGCAAAAATTAGCTCTGAAAGAGACACGGATTGCCAAACACAGATCAAGGCAAAGTTGCAAAAATATCCCCTGCGTTTTATGTGAGTATTACCACCCTATGCCGAAAGTGTAGCCCACTAAAAGCATTGGTGACAAGCTGCTTTCACGCAACCCGGTCTTGGTTGGAACCGAAATGGTGCTGGTGTTGTTGTACTGGTCAACAACTTCTACATTGCTGTATTTGAAGGCGTCGAAACTGGTTGTTCTAAAGCTAAAACCGTAATAAATATCATGTGTTGTTTTAATTTTTCCGCTAGAGGAATAGTACTGTCCCATGATGATGTTGAAGTTGGTATTGACCACTGAAACATCTTGTGGGGTAAGCACATTGAAAACTTCGGTTGGCAATTGGTAGGCGTAGTTGGCATAACGAAATCCTAATTCAAGGTAGGATTTGTCCCAATCGAAAAGCCAGCTATACAAAGAGTAATTCGAATCAAAATATATTCTTCCTGACGCAGCAAAATACAAATTGACACCAGGAGTGACGGTGCCCTCATAAATGATGTCACTTAAAGAAATCACTGAAGAATTGCTGTTGAGTTGACTAAACATACTTCCATATAGGACATTGGAAAAGTAATCTCTACTGAAACTGAATCCAGCGCTGGCCGAAACTGAAAACAGTTCGCTCAGCGATCGTTCATACGTTAATGCCGCGATGCCACGCATGGCAAGGAAGGGCGAAAAGGTGATGGCGTTTTGTGGACGATCAAAACCTGTTGTGCTCAAGTTGCCTTTTTTATTTTCGCCAAAGATTGGGCTGTTCGATGGAGTGTACATTTTGTCCAAATCGTTGGCTGCACCTGCTTGTCCGTAGACAAGCGGTGCTGCCAATGTGAGCAGTATAAAGAACAGTTGGACCTTTATTTTTTTCATCGTATTGATGTGCTAATATTATTTTATTGGTGACATGTTGCCTAAGTATCCTTTGCCGTGGTACATCTCGCCAATATACATCATTGGTATGCAGCCTAGACAGCATAGTATTTGTGGAATAATTTTCATTGATGTTTTTTTGAATTCAAAGTAGAAGCGGTTGTCAAATACCTGTGTGCCGTAAGCATCGATTGATTTTTTTTCTTCTTTCGGTGTTGTTGCGCTGTTGATGAGGTATTTTCTTTTTTGGTAGCCACCTGTATTGTAATCGAAAACAGCATATTCCACCTCGTTAAAGTCTTCTTTATTTGATTTTGCTTTCTTTTTGCTTTTGCCTTTGGCTGTGATCTCGACTTCGTTGAAAGAAGAGCCGTAAAGCACGAAGAAATTTGATTTGTCGTTGATGACACTTACATCGTATTTGCTCCAACCCGAATAAGTAATTTGTCGATCAACATTGGTCGCCCAAACGATGTCGCCTTTGTCATTGATCTTAAATGCAGTGACATTGTCTTTTCTGCAATATGGATCTTGGTAACAAGTTGTTCCTCCGTTTCCATTGCTCACGCAACGGGTGACGGTGTAGTTGTACATGATGGAGCAAAAGAGCACTAAGTTGTCTTTATCGATAGACTGAACACTTTCAATGGTGTAATTGCTTTGCAATGATTCTTCATCTGATTTTGCAGCATCATTTCCTTTTTTGGCATCTTTTTTCCTTGCCTTTTTCTGATCGTCCTTGTCTTTAGAAAACAATTTATTCAATTGGTCTTTGGTGAACATTGAAAAATTGATGCTTTTGATGGTGTTGTTTTTGTTGTCTACAATGGCGTAAAAAATACCATGTGTATCGTAGCCATTTGCATCTTTAATTAAGTCGCTGAAGAATCCGAAAACCTTGGTATTTTCTTTTCCGATGATGTAGTTGAAGTCGAAGAGTGTTTTGTTGTCAAATTTAAAGTTCAAGGCGCTGAGAACACCTGTTTTCAAATTCACTACTGACAATACCGGATATCTTGATGATTCGCCCTTGCGTAGTGTTTTCAACTCGTCTTTACTTTTGGTAATAAAGGTTTTGAGGTGAAGGTTTCCGTCGTTGCCCAATTCATAAGAAGCGGAGAGGCTGTTTGAGCGTTCCGCAATAACGTAAGGCAGCGTAACTTGGTTTGAAGCCTCGAAGCCAAAATCACGATTTAATAATCGGTATTCAATTTTTACATTTTCCCCTTTGTCACCCGCCATTTCACCACCGATGAGTATTTTTTCATCGAGGTCTTTGTTTGCCATCACAAAAAGTTCAGCTTTTTTCTTTTGTCCTTTTACTGAATTCAGTTCGTATATTTTTTGCAGTTGTTTTTGCGCTTTCAAATTGCCATCGAAGCTTTGCACGTAAAGTTCGTCTTTTGCCTTGGTTTCTTTGATCCAAAAAACATACACCGAATTTTCAAAGAAAATGGTTTTGTAGTAAGTTAAACCTTGGTATTTGCTTGCACTGGCTTTGTTTTCAGGAAAGCCAATGAGGGCCGCGGCGTAGGCTTTCTTCATGGTGATTTTATCGAGGGCGACCAACTTTATTTTTGACGATTTCCCTCCTCCAAAAGCAGGTTGGTATTTGGTGAATTTCGCAAAAATGAATTTGGAGTTGAAGCCGAGAAATTCATCGAAAAATCCATCGTTACTGTTGTCGTACAGTTGTTGTTCTGACCACGAAGCTTTGAGTTCTTGTGCTTTCGCGACAACAACACTAACACATAATAAAAGCAATACCAATTTTGATTTCATAGTTTAAATTTTTGTTTAATTACCAGCCAATACCTAAAGTGTATCCGAAAAGAATTGTGGGCGAGTACACAACTATTTTTTCGCTTGTTGCAACGTTGATTGTTTCTGTTGAACCATTGACGTCAATGTAGGCTTCTTTGAAAGCCGGGAAAGACGCTATCCTCATGCCAAAACCGATGTAAAAATCATGACTGCTTGGTATTTTTCCTGATGTACAAGAGGAGAAACCCCATGACATATTTAATACAGTGCTTTGCAAATCTACTTTTGTTGTGCCGTAATTGTAAGCGCTCGTGATTACGTCGTAGGTATTGGTATAAAAGCGGCTATTGATGTCGAAATAAGAATTGAATTCATCTTTAGAAAATCCATCGTAGTACAAGCGCAAGCCCGCACTGAGGTAGGGGCTTGAATTGGGTAGGAAGGTGCCTTGTACAACAATGTCTTGTAAGTTAAGACTTGATTTAACTGGACTTTGCAAATCGTAAAAAGCATCTGTAGAAAGCAAATAAACATAGTCTCTGTTGTAGCTGTACCCGAGTCCAGCACGGGCTGAAAAGTTATTGTTGATGAAGCGTTCGTACTCCAATGCGATAATGCTTCGGGACAGCAGAAAGGGTGAGAATTTTATAATGTTTTTTGGACCGTCAGAAATGTCGCCTTTTGATGATGTTCGTTCACTTCCAGCGATGGAAGCGCTCGGTGGTGTGTAGATGTTGTCCATCTCGTTGCTGGTTCCTTGTGCATTTAGCAACAAGCAGCAAAATAGAAATGATATGGAAAATAAAGCGCGCACGTTTGTATTCTATTTGATTTTGATTAATACAACGTATGGCGTGAGGTTTTTGATCAACTGCTCCGTTGTGAGGGTTTGTGAATTGTAGTTGGGCAATACAATACTTTCGGGCAATAATTCAATGAGCGTTCTTACATAGTTCAATTTTATGGCATACGACACGTTGTCCGTTTCGTGTACTGTGGAGTTGATTAATCCTACCAACAATCCTTTTTCGGTAAAGACAGGACCTCCGCTATTTCCTGGTTGAACTGGAATTGATGTTTGAAAGGCATTGATGGCGTTGTTGTAACCGGTTTTTGCAGATATTTTACCATCGGTAAATTTTGCTTCTTTACCCATTCCACCTAGAGCGTGTGGATAACCTATGGTGAAAACAGATGCGCCAACTTCAACACCTCCTGTTTCTTTGAAACCATATTTTAGTGGACCAGCAAGGGCTGTAAATGCTTTGTCGCTAATTTTTAAGATTGCTAAATCGTTGTTGTTGTCTTTTTGCACAACCTCAGCGCTGTAAAGTATAGTGGTGCCGCCATCGGTAATTTCAATCGAAATAGTTTTGGCATCTTCAATTACGTGGTAGTTCGTAATGACATAACCGCTGGTGCTGATGATCAAGCCTGATCCGGTGGCTTTTACATCCAAATCAGATTGTGTCATTTCTAAATTTGAGGCATTGAAATTCACTTCTTTGTACACAAGTCTTTCAAAACTAACAGCAGATTTTCCGCTCAAAACAAAGCCAATGTTGCTGCCGAAATCTTTGAAATTGGTTGTAGTAGTATATTGAATTTCACCATTGATGGAGAATATGTTTTGTTCGCCCGATAATACTTTTAAATTGTTGTCGGCAGCTTTTTTGATAGCCGACGAGAACATTCCCTCTACCAGCATATTTGATACTCCTTCAAACACGCTTCCAATATAAAACGAGCTTTCGGTGATGAGAAAGAAATTGTAGTTGTTCCAATCTTTGAAGCCAAAGAGTAATCCTGTTTTATCGCCGTTTTTTAGTCCGGTGATATTGACGGTAGATTCTACGGTGAACAAGTTCGATTGTGATGGAATGCTGATGTAACGCGCAGTTCCAGCTGCGGTAAGCGAGCTAAGTAGCAGTTTTCCGTTTTCCAATTTAGCACTACTCTTGTCGCTGGTGTACAAGTCCCAATCGTTTCTGTTGTTGTCAAATTCTTCACTAAAAATCAAACTCGCCTGTGCATCTTCGTTGTATTCTTTGTACTGACTTGATGCGATGCCGTTTTTGTATTCTATTTCCTTCCATATTTTGCCGCTTTCGTAGTAAAAAAGAGACAGGCCTTCTTCAAGTCCTTTATCATTGAAATTTCTAATGCTTTTTGTTTTCCCGTTTTTAAAATACCATTTGCAAGGTCCAGTATAGTGGTTTAGGTTTTCATCAGTTGCGCTTAGCGTTAGAATAGAACCTTCAAAGAATAGGGCGCCTCCGTTGACGAAGAAAGATTTGTAATGGTTGCCAGTTGTTTTGGTGCGGTAGTAATACGCCGTTGATTCAGAACAAGGGTGTCCGATTTTATCGAAAAACTTTTTGTCTCCCGCTTGCGCAAAAGCACTGTTGCTAATGGTCAACACTATGACAAGGATGCGTAGTAACTTCATGTTGTGTATAATTGAGTGCGAAACTAAAGATATTTACGCACAAACAATTTATTTTTTGGCACATATTGCGTTTGTTGTCTTGTACACTTATTGAAAATGTTTCCGAACCGAAGCGTCAAGGCAATGACTCTATTGAATTACAAATTTGTGCATTTCACTTGAGTTGCCGAGCGTATAGAAATACAAACCGGATGGTAAGTCGCTAAGGTTGAGTTGTGACAAATGGGTCCCAATCGTTTTCCATCCTTCTTGTTTTTGCAGCACCATATTGCCAAATAGATTGTACACTTGGATGTCAATGGTTTCATTTTTCAAAACCTTATAAGGCAAAATGATAGTGGCGCTTGCCGTGTTTGGATAGGGTATTCCAGTCAGCAAGGCCTCGTTGCTGGCGGCACTCAGCCACTCGTCGTCGTACGATGTGTGCACGTTGATCCAATAGTGTTCGGGGAAATCTTGCGGCCATGACCACGAGGGAATGAATGTTTGGTACCAATACGACCAATTGGGATTAAGCGGCAACAGGTTATTGTACGAGGCCCAGTAGGAGCAATTGTATTCACCCACTGTATATTTTGGAATAGTTGACAAGCCTTGTTCTTCCCAGCTGAAGCCTCTGTAGGTATTGCCCATTTTAGTAATGGTGTCTTCTATGCCGTATTTGAAGCCAGGTTTAAAGCTCAATGCGACGATTATGTTTTGTCCGCCTTTGAAGCGCGGTAAATTGGGTTGTAGCGTCAGTGCTGATATGCCTTTGAAGCTCGTGTCAGTGGCAAAATCAGGAGTCAATAAAACGGCAATTGTTTGCTTGTTCGGCACATCTATTTCTCCCACGCCGCCTTTAGTGGCTTTGAATTTAAGATGCTTAAACTTCAGTTGATTCAGATCATAGCGCATTTTGATGTCATTGCCCACCAATGTTCGCGTGCTCAAGGCAGAGTCGTTTGCAATTTCAACAAAGAGGGTGTCTACAATGTCATCACCTGTGTTGCGGTGGTATTGAAAATACAGTTGAATGGAATCAACGTTGTACGGCAATGATGGGCCAAATTCAGGATCGAGGTAATCTTTGAACAATTGCGCTTTAGGATCTATGATATTGGCGATTTTGTAGTTAGATCCGCGGCCAACTCCATTCGGATATTTGAAATAAGCAGAGTCTGGAAACAAATATTCGTCAAGATAGGGTGCGTTTTCATCACTGCCCGCATCCATGTTGGAATAAAAGCCATAATCATACCAGTTGGGCACCAAGGCGCCGCGGTAGTTACTAATCGTGGGTTTAATGGTAGTCAATTCCGCGCGGCAAGGCGGAAAAGAGTTGGGTACTGCAATATTCAATTGCGCCGAAAGCGAAGTTGCAAAAAGAACAAATAATAGCAGTAGTTTCATTAGACTTTGGTTTATGGACAGGTGTTGCCCGTCGACGTAGGTTAAAAATCTATGCCAATTCCTTGCTGTATTCTTCAGTTGGAGCGCAGCTGCACACCAAGTTTCTATCGCCGTAAGCATTGTCAATGCGGTTTACCGTCGACCAAAATTTGCTTTCGCTGAGGTAGGGCAGGGGACTCACTGCTTTCTCTCTAGAGTACGGATGGTTCCACTCCCCAATGACATCGGCGATTGTGTGCGGTGCATTTTTAAGCACGTTGTTTTCTTTGTCGGCAATACCGTCTTCTATTTCTGCAATTTCTTTTCTTATCGCGATCATGGCTGTGCAAAAACGGTCTAGTTCTGATTTGGATTCGCTTTCAGTAGGCTCTATCATCAGCGTGCCAGCCACTGGAAAGCTTACTGTTGGTGCGTGAAAACCGTAGTCAATCAAGCGTTTTGCGATGTCCATCACTTCGATGCCGGCGCTTTGTTTGAAAGCCCTACAGTCTAAAATCATTTCGTGTGCAACCTTGTTGTTTTTGCCCTGATACAAAATAGGGTAATCGTTTTCGAGTTTTACCTTCAGGTAGTTTGCGTTCAACATAGCCATGCGCGTTGATTCTGTAACGCCTTCGAGACCCAGCATGCGGATGTATCCGTACGAAATCAATAAAATGAGCGCCGAGCTAAATGGCGCCGCGGCAACTGCGGGAATTCCTTTTTCTGATTTCTGGTAGGCCAGCGGGTGCGATGGCAAGAAAGGGGCTAAATGTTTTGCGACACCAATTGGCCCCATGCCCGGACCACCGCCGCCGTGTGGAATGGCAAATGTTTTGTGCAAGTTGAGGTGACAAACATCGGCGCCAATTTCTGCGGGATTGGTGAGACCAACCTGTGCATTCATGTTTGCTCCGTCCATGTACACCTGTCCTCCATATTTGTGAATGGTGGCCGTTATTTCCTTAATTCCTTCTTCGTAAACGCCGTGGGTTGAGGGATAGGTGACCATCACACAAGCCAAATTGTCTTTGTGCTGTGCGGCCTTCAATTCTAAATCTTGTAGATCGATGTTGCCTTGTTCATCGCATTTTACTAAAACAATGTCCATTCCCGCCATTGCTGCAGATGCCGGATTTGTGCCGTGGGCTGACGTAGGGATCAAGGCAATGTTTCGTTGCGTTTCTCCTTTGTCATCGAGATATGCTTTGATGACCAATAGCCCTGCCAATTCCCCTTGTGCGCCCGAATTGGGTTGAAATGAAATGCCGCTGAAACCAGTAATTTCTTTGAGGTAGGCGCCTAAGTCGTTGATGATTTCTTGGTAACCCAGTGTTTGTTCTTTGGGCGCAAATGGATGCATGCTGGCAAACAAAGGATTGCTCAACGGCATCATCTCAGAGGCAGCGTTTAGCTTCATAGTACAAGAACCCAACGAAATCATGGAGTGTACCAGTGAAAGGTCTTTGTTTTCAAGGCGCTTGATGTAGCGCATCATCTCCGTTTCAGAGTGAAATGTATTGAATATCGGATGTGTCAAAAAAGGCGTCGTACGCAAGTTTAGCTGGGCGGCAGGGCTGTTGGTGATTTCATCGGAAGTAAGCATTGGCGTGGCTTTACCAAGTGCTGCAGCCAAAGCGCCAAGTAGGGCGTTAAGGTTGGCAAGCGAGGTGCTTTCGTCAACGGCGATCAATATGGCGTCGTTGAGTGCGCCAACATTGATTTGTGCTTTCAGCGTTTCTTCTACTATCCTTGAAAGCAGTGCCTTGTCGCCAGTAATGCTCAAGGTATCAAAGAATTTATCAGAAGCGCAGGTTAGTCCAAGTGCGTTTATTTTTTGACGCAGTGCAGTTGCTTTTTGATGCACTTCTGAACCAATCGCTTTTATTCCCGCGTGACCGTGGTAAACGGCGTACATACTCGCCATGATGGCCAATAGCGCCTGCGCGGTGCAAATGTTTGAAGTCGCTTTGTCGCGTTTGATGTGTTGTTCGCGTGTTTGCAAAGCCATGCGGTAGGCTTTTTTGCCACGTGAATCTATTGAAACGCCAATGATTCGGCCTGGCATATTTCTTTTGAATTCGTCTTTCGCTGCAAAGAAAGCTGCGTGGGGTCCGCCAAAGCCCATGGGCACACCAAAGCGCTGCGAGTTGCCAAATACGATGTCAGCGCCAAATTTTGCGGGTTCTTCAATTACGGTCAGGGCCAATAAGTCAGTTGCAACCGCAACCGCAACACCTTGTGCATGCGCTGCTTCAACAAAGGGGTGGTAATTTTCAACTACTCCATAAGCATTTGGATATTGCACCAAAGCACCAAAAAACTGATCATTGAAGGCCACTGTTTTGAAGTCACCCACAATAAGTTCAATGCCCAAAACTTTGGTGCGGGCTTTCAATACATCAATCGTTTGATGAAAACAGTTTTGGTCTACAAAAAAACTGTTGGCGTTTTTTTTCACCGCTTCTCGGCTTCGTGAATTCAGTAACATGATCATGGATTCGGCAGCTGCAGTGGCTTCGTCGAGTAGCGAAGCATTTGCGATGTCCATTCCTGTCATGTCTAAAACCATGGTTTGAAAATTCAACAGGGCTTCCAATCTGCCTTGCGAAATTTCAGCTTGGTAGGGAGTGTAGGCGGTGTACCATCCTGGATTTTCAAATACATTTCTCAGCACAACTGGCGGTGTAATGGTGCCGTAGTAGCCCAAGCCGATGTGTGAGGTGTACAATTTATTTTTTGCAGCCACGGCATTGATGTGGTTGAGGTAGTCGAATTCACTCAATGCTGCCGGCAGGTTTAATGTTTTGGGCAAACGGATGTGTTGCGGCACGATAGTACTTACCAATTGCTCGGTGGCAGTAGCTCCTGTAAGCGCTAACATTTCGCTGATATCGGCTTGTGCCGAACCAATGTGTCTTTGTTGAAAAGGGATGGCCATAATGCTGAGTTGAAAATAGGGAGCAAAAATAACCTTTTCCATTGTGAATAGTGCGAAAAGGGGAAGGTCATTGCAAGTTTTTATTCACTAACATAGTTTTCTATATTTGCCTTATAAACAAAGAGAATGAAAAAGATTGTTGTGCTTTTATTAACAATTGTACTTGTAAGTAGCTTGGCCGCGCAAGACAGAATCCAAATGCTCAGCGGAAAAGAAAAGACTGGCTATTTTGACCACGAAAGCGCAAGCTATATTTACTATTCAAAAAAGCAGGGAGGTCCCAAAAAGAAGGTGAACAAAGAGAATGTTTTCAGAGTGTTGAAAAGTGCCGGAGATACCCTTTATGTTTACAAACAAGACACCTTGGCCGAGGACGATTACAGTGTTGCACAAATTGAAAAACACATGCAGGGACAAATTGAAGCGCGCAAATATTACCGTCCGTGGTTGGCTGCTGCTGGTGGTTTTTGTGTAGGTGGTGCAAGTGGTGTTTTGCCTTTGTTTTACGCCTTTTTTCCTCCCGGACTCTATTCTGCCTTTGTGGGCACATGGAGTATCAATCCGTCGCGCTTCATTGCATCAGATGAAACATTGCTTTCCAACGAATATTTCGTCAATGGCTACGATTTAGCCGCCAAGGGAAAAAAATTGCGTTACGCTGTAGTGGGCAGTCTCACTGGCTTGGCAAGTGGAATGAGTTTGATGTACATGATTTATACCTACAAACCCTACGTTCCGCAATAGCACCGTTTTTATTTTGTTGCCAATACAATACCTTCCTTAAAAATGCGAATGGTATTTTTGATGTCTTCCTTGCTGTGTGCCGCTGAAACAAAACCTACTTCGTATCCAGAAGGACCCAAATAAATTCCTTTTTGCAAAAGAAAAGCATGCAGTATTCTGAAGTGTTTCATCGATTTTGGATCAATGTCGCTTGCCGCTTTGATGTCTTTGTTTGAAAAGCGCAGCCAAAAAATGGAGCCTACGGAAACCATTTTAAAAGCCAATTTTTTTTCTTTGGCAAAAGCATTGACCGTATCGACCAATGTTTTGGTTTTTAGCTCCAGTGCTTTGTAAAAACCTTTTTTCAAACATTCACTCAGTTGGGCTTTTCCAGCGCTCATTGCTACTGGATTCCCCGATAATGTTCCGGCTTGGTAAACAGGTCCGTCGGGCGCAATTTGTTTCATTATTTTTGCGCTTGAGCCATAAGCGCCCACCGGCATTCCGCCGCCAATAATTTTGCCGTACGTGATGATGTCGGGTTTGATGTTGTACAATCCGGCAGCGCCTTCAAAGCCAACACGGAAGCCACTGATAACTTCGTCGAAGATCAACAGTGCATTGTGTTTTTTAGTGATGTCGCGTAGGGCTTGCAAATATTCTTTGCCTTGTAAAAGCAAACCGTTGTTCGCTGGAACGGGTTCAATGATGATACAAGCAATTTGATTGTAATGCGCAGCAAAAGCTTTTTCTACCGCTTTTAAATCGTTGAGCGGAAGCACTATGGTTTCGTTGGCGAATGCTTCAGGAACACCGGCTGAAGAAGAAGTGCCAAAAGTTGCCAAACCCGAACCTGCCTTCACCAAAAGGTGATCGGCATGACCGTGGTAGCAACCATCAAATTTTATGATTTTGTCTCTGCCCGTGTAGCCGCGTGCCAGTCGAATTGCCGACATGACCGCTTCCGTCCCCGAACTTACAAAACGCATTTTTTCAATAAAGCGATTGTTGGAGATGATCAGTTCAGCCAATTCATTTTCTTGCACTGTTGGCGCACCAAACGACAAACCGTTGACAACAGATTTTTGCACTGCTTTTACCACCGAACTTGGCGCATGTCCCAAAATCAGCGGACCCCAAGAACAACAATAATCAATGTATTTATTTCCGTCGATGTCGTAAATTTTTGATCCTTTGCCTTTTGCAATAAATAGCGGATCACCATCTACCGAGCCGAAAGCGCGCACCGGAGAATTTACGCCACCCGGAAAAAATGTTTTTGCTTTTTTGAAAGCGGCTGCTGATTTTTTTGTTTTCATGCGGGTCTTTTTTTTAATGGGCACATGGCATACCTGTCTATTTTCTCTATTGGTATAACAGGCATTTCATATTATCGTACAAATGGATTATTCTTTTTTTCGAAACCAATATTTGTTGGCTCACCGTGTCCGGCGTATACTTCATAGCCATCGGGCAAAGTGAATAATTTTTCTTTGATGCTTTTTACTAGCGTATTCATGTCGCCAAAAGGCAAATCGGTGCGCCCCACGCTCATTTGAAACAATACATCTCCGCCAATGACAAAGCCATCTTTGTGGCTCACAAAAGCAAGATGACCAGGCGCGTGCCCCGGAACAAAAAGAATGTCCAATTTCGAATTGCCAAAAGTGACAACATCTCCTTCTTCTAGAAAAATTTCAATTTCGGGAGAAGGATTGCAGTTTATGCCGTATTGTTTTCCCCACAGCGGAGAGCCTTGTAAAATAGGCTTTTCGAGTTTGTTGGCTTCTAATTTTAATTTGAATTTATCGGCGATCATGCCATTGCCCAAAATGTGGTCAATATGACAATGCGTATTCAGTAAATGGGTTGGTTTTAAATTATTGTCGCTGATAAATTTCAGCAGTGTTTTTTCTTCAGTGCTGGTATAGCAGCCCGGATCAATGATGACACATTCCTTTGTTTCATCAAAAAGGATGTAGGTGTTTTCGTAAAAAGGATTGAAAGCAAAGCCTTGAATTTGAATCATGGTGCAATTGAAGTTTGAATATCAAAAGTAAGGAAAATTACTTTTGATATATTCTATTGCTTCATCAATAAATGCTTGCCAGTTGTGATCGGGCATCCAGACGTCGGTGATGAAATTTTCTATTTCGTTTTCCTGTAATTTTTTGAAGGCAAATAAGTGCAGCGCAACAAAAATGGATGCGCGATAATTTGCTGCGCAATGCACCAATATTTTTTCATTTGCATTCTGCTTCATTTTTTCAAAAAAGAGGGTGAGGTCTTGAATCGTTGGATTGTCAAACAAAACAGGAAGATGAAAATATTTGATGTTTAAATTTTCGACGAAATATTTTTCATTCAGCAGAGAATAATCCTGATCATTTAATCCGAGATTGATGATCACTGAAAAATTTTCGTCGGCAATTTTTTGGAGTTGGGATTCAGTTGGTTGACCAGAGCAGTAAAGGGATTCGGAGACTTTAAGAAAATTGAGGATGTCGAACATGAAGTGAAATTAGGGATTTTCTAGCGTGTGTAGTTTCGATTCAGTTTCATTCGCTCCGCTTTGGCTTCTTTTGCCTAAGCGGTCTTTATACTTTAGAGGCTTCGCCTTTCCTGATTAATAAAAATAAGCCGAAGGCTTTGGGAGTGTTAAGATCGCTTAGGCAAAAGAAGCCTAAGCGAGGCGTGGGTTTGCTTTGTGAGGATGGAGACGCTGAAAGCTTCAAGAAAAGATTCCGTTAAGTTCGCTTCGCTAAACTTAACGGAGGTGGAGGAGACATTTATTTAGCCACTGTTTGAACAACCCGTGCATTGTAAATGACATAGTCTATAACCCCAATAAATTAAAGTGAAAGCAAAAGCAAGAAGTAGTAAAAAGACGATAAGTTCTTTATGCATAATCAAAAGATTTATCGCGTATAATACAAAGATGCCAGAAGTTATATACAAAAGGATACCTAAAAAAGGGCCATTGTTCATATGCGAATTCGCGGTGTTTTGCGCATAAGGAAGTATCAAAAAAGCGATTAATAAATTAACAGCGATAATGACCGGCAGATAAAGTTTTTTGTTACTCACTACACCAAAACCTCCCCTGTCATATCCTTCGGAATTTCCACCTCCATCATCTTCAAAATCGTAGGTGCTAAATCGCCCAATTTTCCATTTTTGATGTGTTTGTAATCTTTATCAATTAAGAAACAAGGAACCGGATTTGTGGTGTGCGCTGTATTTGGTGAACCATCTGGATTGATGACATAATCAGCATTGCCATGATCGGCAATAATGATGAAAGAGAATCCTTTAGGAGTTCCACATTCCACTACTTGTTTTACGCAAGAGTCAACAGTTTCCACCGCTTTTATGACTGCTTCGTAAACTCCGGTATGTCCTACCATATCAGGATTAGCGAAGTTCAAGCACATGAAATCTGCTTCGCCTTTGTTCAACTCTGCGCAAACTTTATCCGTCAATTCTTGCGCACTCATTTCGGGTTGTAAGTCGTAGGTTGCTACTTTTGGAGAAGCGGCCATGATGCGCACTTCGCCTTTGAAAGGTTCTTCTCTTCCGCCGGAGAAAAAGAAAGTAACGTGTGGATATTTTTCGGTTTCAGCAGCGCGAATTTGTTTTTTACCACCTTTCTCTAAAGCTTCTCCCATGGTCATTATGAGATTGTCTTTTTCGTAAATGATGTGGACACCTTTGAATGACTCATCGTAACGTGCCATCGTAACATAATACAAATTCATTTTGTACATGTTTTGTTCATGGAAATCTTGCTGGCTCAAAGCCTGCGTGATTTCGCGACAACGGTCGGTGCGGAAGTTGAAGCAAATCACTACATCCCCTTCTTTAATGAGGGCAGTAGGTTGTCCGCTTGCATTAGTAATTATGGTAGGTTTAACAAATTCATCGGTTTCGCCTTTTGCATATGAAGCTTTCATGGCTTCAACTGGATCAGTAACATGTTCGCCAGTTCCGTGCACCAAAAGATCGTAAGCCAGTTTCACGCGATCCCAACGTTTGTCGCGATCCATTGCATAATATCTACCGCAAAGAGAAGCGATTTTGGCATTTGTGTTTTTTACATAAGCTTGCAATTCTGTTACATAACCTAAACCGCTTTTCGGATCCACATCCCGTCCGTCGGTGAAAGCATGAACAAAAACGTCTTTCACTCCCTCGGTGGTGGCCATGTCGCACAAAGCATATAAATGTTTTTGGGAAGAATGAACGCCTCCTTCAGAGATCAATCCTAAAAAGTGCACCGCTTTATTTTTGTCTTTGGCTTCTTTGAAAGCTGCTTTCAAAACAGGATTCGTGAAAAATGATTTGTCACGCACGGCAACATTAATTCTCACTAAATCTTGGTACACAACGCGTCCGGCACCAATATTTAAGTGACCTACTTCAGAGTTTCCCATCTGTCCCTCCGGCAAACCAACTTCTTCACCGCTGGTGATGAGTTCAGAATTAGGATAGTTGGTATATAAAGAATCAATGAAAGGAGTATTTGCATTGAAGATAGCATCGGACTTTGTATGATCGCCTTTTCCCCAGCCATCCATGATAATAAGAGCAACTTTTTTTGACATATATTTTAGTTTAATTGTATCGGAAATTGAATGGCGAATATAGCACCTTTAGGAGAATTATCCTTCACTTCGATGCTTCCTTGGTGTAATTCTATTAGATTTTTAACAATGAAGAGGCCGAGACCAGTACCTTTGTTTTTGCGGGTATTCTCGTTGCCTATTCGGTAAAATTTTTGAAAAATGTTGTTTTTCTCTTCGTCTGGAATACCTTCTCCTTCATCAGAGATGTTAAAATAAATGCGCTTGTTTTCACTTTTGAGTGTGAGGCAAATTTCACTACCGGTTGGCGCGTATTTGGCTGCGTTTTCTAATAAATTTAGCACCACGGATGACAAACCCATTTCATCGCCGAGCAGGATAAATTCGTTGTTTGCGGGATGCATAAAGTTCACGGTGTGGTTTTTTAAAAAACCTTGTTGATTGCGCTGGATGCTCTCGGAAATAATTTTTTTGAGAGAAATTTTTTCTTTGTGTAAAATGAACAATTGTTCGTCTATTTTGGTGGCCAATAATATATTTTCTACCATTTGATTGAGTCGGTCGGCATTCGCAACGCCTTTGTTGGCAAGGTCTTTCACTTGCTCGGGCTCTAAGTTTCGCGCAGCAATTGTTTGCCATAACAACTTTATAGAGGCGATGGGTGTTTTTAGTTCATGGGTGATGGCCATAAGAAAATTGCGTTGCTGATTGCTCACTGCCATTTCCTTTTTGAAGGCACGGTAGGTGATGAAAAAACCAAAGAAAAGCAATATGATGAATACAATGCCTTCGCCAAAGAGCATCCAATATTTCCTATCGAGTTCTGAGCCGTGGTAAACTTGTTGGTAAAGGTTCCACGTGTTGTGCAGCCACCATAGTGACTGCATCAAGATGTAGGCCAGCAGAACGGAGAAAATAAAGAGTGGTTTTTTAGAGATGCTTGTCATTTGTGTCAATATATTCCATTTTTGCCCTTGCAAACAGCAAGTCATGGGCAGGCTAAAATACTTATATTATTTATTTTATCTTTAAGCTCTCGTAAAAAACAAATAGAAAATGAATTTCATTACCCAGCTCAGAAGATACAGATGGATCGTTACCGGTCGTTGGAAAATTAGAAAGCAGATTTTGCTTGCAAACACTGGGGGTGTAGTAAAAATTGTGGTGGGTACTGGAACAACATCTTTTGATGGTTGGATAGGAACAGATCTTCCACACTTCAATATTTTGAAGAAAGAGGATTGGGATTATTTTTTCAAAGATTGCAATATTGATAATCTCTTGGCGGAGCATGTTTTTGAACATCTCACTGAAGCACAAACCGAGTTGGCGTTGACGTTGGCTTTTCCTTATGTAAAGAAAGGTGGTGTTTTCCGCATCGCAGTGCCTGATGGATTTAATTCCAATCCGGCATATATAGAATATGTTCGCCCGGGTGGACATGGCGACGGATCACACGACCATAAAGTATTGTGGAATTATAAAACGCTTTCAAAATCAGGAGAAAAGGCGGGATTTAAATCTGCTTTGATCGAATATTACAATGAAGAAGGTAAAATCGTAGAAAACGAATTGACGGATGTGAACGGACATGTGTTTAGATGCAGAAATCAATCCGAGCATGAGTTTTCAAAGAGCTCATTGATCATTGATTTTGTGAAAAATTAGTATTATCCTACTTTCTCCACCCAATCTCCATTTTCCTTTATCAGCGCAATAAGCGCATCAACAGCCAATTCAGAAGAGATGGATTTTTTCACCACTTCTTTGCCTTTGTACAAGGTGATTTTACCAACACCTGATCCAACGTAGCCATAGTCGGCATCGGCCATTTCACCAGGACCGTTGACGATGCAGCCCATGATGCCAATTTTTACACCTTTTAAGTGCTGTGTCACCGCACGAATTTTAGCCGTGGTTTCTTGCAAGTCGAACAAAGTTCTTCCGCAAGATGGACAAGAAATATATTCGGTTTTTGAAATGCGTGTGCGCGTAGCCTGTAAGATGCCAAAGGCTTGAGAGTTGCTTTGCGCCAAACTCATTTGCTGCGCCGCGAGCCATATACCATCGCCCAATCCGTCTAAGAACAAAGCGCCAAAATCGGTTGCGCTGTAGAGTTGAAAATCATTTGGACTGATACTGCTGTATGTGCGCTGAAGCACAATTGGAAGCGAAATCTGTTGTGCAAGTAATTCATTGATGAAGGCACGTTGTTCGGCCATTCCGTGCAAGTTGTCGGTGGTCAGCACGAGCGTGGTGTTTTTTAATTTTTTGAGTTCGGCTACCTGCTCAATGTTTTTGGCATTGACTAGCAAAAAGTCGGGTTGCCCCACCGCAGCAAAAGAATAGTGTCGGTCTTTTTTTTGCACTGCGCCCTCATTTTGAATGACGCCCAATGTTCCAGGAATTTCAAAATTAACTTCATTGTCACCCACATAAATATAGTCGCAGGCCATGTCGCCAATGGTCCATTTGTCGGTAGGTACAGAGTAAGTATAGCCAGCCGCAAATAAATTTGCGGCTTTGATTTCTTTCAAATGCGACAAGTCGGCCACTACAACGGGCACGGCTTTATCACCAATGTTGCGCAGCGCAGTGCTTGTTCTGCGCTGGTATTCGTAAGGATTAATGTGGTAGCTTTTGATGGGCGCAATGGCAGCGTGTGCTGCTCTGTCGCTGTAACGATCGGCCAAGGCTTTTGCAACAGGCGCTTCAAATTCGGGATCTTCGGTGAGTGACACGCGAATGGTATCGCCCAATCCATCTTCCAATAGAGCACCTATGCCTACCGCCGATTTAATTCTGCCATCTTCGCCGTCGCCTGCCTCGGTAACGCCCAAGTGCAAAGGATAATTCATTTTATTTTCCTTCATGGTGGCTACCAACAAACGGTAAGCCTGCACCATAATTTGGGTGTTGCTGGCCTTCATCGACAGCACTATGTTGTGGTAGTTGAGGTCGTCGCAAATGCGTAGAAATTCCATGGCCGATTCCACCATTCCGAGCGGACTGTCGCCGTAGCGGCTCATGATTCTATCCGACAGTGAGCCGTGATTGGTGCCAATACGCATTGCTGTGCCGTATTCCTTGCAAATTTTAACGAGCGGCGTAAATTTCTGACGAATTCTTTCCAACTCAATGTTGTAGGCATCGTCAGTGTATTCTATGTTTTCAAATTTCTTTTTGTCGGCGTAGTTCCCCGGATTTACGCGCACTTTTTCAATGATGCGCGCAGCAACTTCAGCCGCGTTGGGCGTATAGTGTATGTCGGCGATCAAAGGAACGGAGTACCCGCGGACTTTCAATTCTTTTTTAATGTTGGCGAGATTTTCAGCCTCCTTGATGCTCGGCGCAGTGATGCGCACATAGTCGCAACCCGCTTCTACCATGCGTATGGTTTGTTCAACAGTGGCAATGGTATCCATTGTGTCGGTAGTGGTCATCGACTGAATTCGAATGGGATTTTTCCCTCCCAATGGGACGTCGCCGATGCTTACCTCACGGGTAAGCCAACGTTCGTAGTGTGTAAGATTATTGGTATACAATGGCATGGGGTAAAATTAATACTTAAATCTTATTTTAGCAGCAACAATGAAGCAGATATATTTAGACTACAATGCCAGCACGCCCATGGACCCAAAAGTACTGGAGGCGATGCTTCCTTATTTTACGCAGGACTTTGGTAATTCGGCAAGCGGTACACATGCTTTTGGCTGGACAGCCAAGGCTGCTGTTGAAGCAGCCCGGCAGCAGGTGGCTGATTCAATTGGCGCCGAAGTCAGCGAGATTGTTTTTACCTCAGGAGCTACTGAGTCCATCAACCTTGCGATTCAAGGGGTTTATGGCTTGTTTAAAAATGAAAAAAATCATTTTATCACCATTGCCACTGAACACAAAGCAGTACTTGATACGCACGCGTTTTTGGCGCGGCAAGGTGCTGAAGTGACCTACTTGAGGGTGGATTCAACCGGGCAGATTGATTTGCAAGTATTGGAAAATGCGATTGGTGACAGAACGGCTTTGGTTTCCGTGATGTTGGCCAACAATGAAACCGGCGTAATTCACAACATTCAAAAAATAGCGGAACTGGTACATGCTAAAAAATCGATACTGTTCAGCGATTGCACGCAAGCACTGGGCAAAATGCCATTGAATGTAAATGAATTGGGTATTGATGTACTGTCGCTGTCGGCTCACAAAATATATGGCCCTAAGGGTGTGGGCGCTTTGTACCTTCGCCGCAAAGGGCCACGTGTTCGCGTGTTGCCGATGATGTATGGGGGCGGACACGAAAATTCATTTCGCGCAGGAACATTGAACGTGCCGGGTATTGTGGGTTTAGGCAAGGCTTGTGCGTTGATCAATACGGATGCAGAGCTATTGGGCATCGCTCAATTGCGTCGTCAACTGATGGAAGGCTTGTCAGAAATGGGTTTTCAGAGCAATGTACCTTTGCAAAATACTTTGGTAAATACTTTAAATGTATTTCGATTAGGGAGTAAAGCTAGTGATTTGCTTGTGAAAACAAGAGTTTTGGCATATTCTTTAGGTTCGGCGTGCGCGTCGGAGCAAGGTCAACCTTCGCATGTGTTGGCGGCCATGAGCTGTACTGCGCAAAATATACAATCAACTATTCGCATCAGTATTGGTCGTTTCACTACGGAGGCCGATATTGTCAAGGCATTGCAGATTTTTAAGACCGCGATATAATTTATATTTTTGAAGCAACCACATTAGTCCTTTCCCAATGAAAAGTTTATTTAGCCTTGTTTTTTTTGTAGTTCTTCTATTTCCTGCTGCTGCGCAAACGGAGGTATATATTGATTCGCATGATATAGCGGCGCAGGGAATGGCATTTGTGATCAGCAGAGAATATACCAAAGCCATTGCGCAGTTTGAACAAATATCACCCAACGATACCAACTACACTTTGGCGCAGTTGGAAATGGTGTTGTCGCATTTTGAACTCAATCACGATAGTACTGTAGTGCAAATGTGCAACAAGGGCATCGCATGGGATGGGGAATGGGATCATTTGTTTCGCGAGTATTTAATTGAAAGTTTAACGCGCCTGAAAGACAGTTCGGCATTCAAGCAAATTGTTCTTGCCCAACGAAGATATCCGTTCAACGAAGATTTTATTTTGCTCGAAGCAACAGCACTCCAAAAATGGGGGCGCTACGACGAGAGTGCCGATGTGCTGCAAAAGTTGATTCTGCGCAATCCTTTCAATAAAAACGCGCATTATTTTTTGGGTCAAATGATGGCCGACAAAGGCGATTTTATCCGAGCTACGCTTTCTTTAGAGGCCTTTTTGATGCTTTCAACGGAGTCCAATGTAAAAACCAGTGCGGCTCTTGTAATGCTGAGCAATATTTTTAAAAATAAGCACGACGTCACTATCAAAAATGCCAAGAAAAATAATTTATTTAAGGATGAAGAAGAGCTTATGGAGTCGGGACTCGCGCTTAAAGATGGATACCACAGTGAAGCTCCCTTGGATGACCCCATCGTTAGGCAAAGCGATGTGTTGATGAAAAATTTGACATTTCAAAAAGGAAGCAATGATTTTTGGATGAACTTGTAT
The DNA here is from genome assembly GCA_947444925.1 of Flavobacteriales bacterium. Classification (GTDB taxonomy): domain Bacteria; phylum Bacteroidota; class Bacteroidia; order Flavobacteriales_C; genus JAHEZL01. The sequence continues at coordinate 45,100 of CANFBW010000002.1, forward strand.
GTTCCCTTTTTTGTGAAGGTGAAGGAGCAAGGAATGATTCGTGCTTATACCTATCAATTCTTGTCTTTTTTAGACCACAAAGAATTGCAAAAAGGCGTCAAAAAATTCGCTATTGAAATTGAAAAATTTAGAACATTTGCTACCTCGTATTTTGAAAAAATAAATGAAGTGTCGATCATTGTTGTACTTGGAAAATCAGTTGCTGCACCAAAATACTACGACGATGGAAACATGGTGTCAACCGGAAAAAAGGATGGCGAAACACGCAGTGGTACTTGGTATTTCTTTTATGAATCGGGTGCTCTCGAAAGTGTATTAAATTATGACAACGCAGGACATAAAGTTGACAGCGCCTATGATTTTTATAGCGATGGAAAAATAAAAACCCGCGCATTTTATGTTGCCGATTTACTCGAAGGCAAATACAGTGAGTATTACGCCAATGGAGAACTGAAAACGCAATTGTTTTACAAAAGCGATTCGCTGGATGGTTTGCAAAAAACCTATTACGCTAATGGAGCCTTGAAAGAAAGTATTGACTTCAAAAATGGTCAACGTCATGGCGGCGATGTGGAATATGATAATGCAGGTAACAAAGAAACAGAATTGTGGTACAGCCAAGGAGAGCTTGAAGGCGTGCAGAAGGGTTTTTATCCCGGTGCAATTTTGAAAAGCGAAGTACCCTATAAAGCGGGACTGCGCGAAGGTGCTGCACTTTTCTATCACAAAAACGGAAAGCTCAGCTCAAAAGGAAAATACCTTGCTGGCAAGGCGGTAGGTCCTTGGGAAGATTATTTTTCAAATGGTAAGATGGAACGCAGTTATTTTTTTAATGCGCAGGAGCAAATGGCGGATTCGGTGTGCACTTTTTACACGAATGGAAAAGTGGAAAGCAAAACGCTGTTCAACAAGGAAGGAGTGAAGGAAGGAAATGCGCGATTTTATAGTTATAAGGGCAAATTGCTTAGTGAATTCAATTACAAGAAAGATTTGTTGAAATCATATTCTTATTATTCCGCGCAAGGGACATTGCTCAGTTCAGGAAATAAGACAATGTTGAATTACGACGATTATGGTCATCTCAGTTCGAAAGGCGAGTTTAAAAATGGAAAGCGGATTGGGCGTTGGGAATTTTATTATCCTAACGGAGAAATTTCGGCAATAGGAACTTATACGATCGCCGGAGATTTTGATGGCTTGTACGAAAATTATTATCAGTCGGGTGTGGTTAAAGACAGAAGTTACTACAGCAATGGCATGTTAAATGGCAGATATACTGCCTATCACGAAAACGGGAAAGTAAAAAGCGAAGGATGGTACAAAGAGGGGCAAAATGCAGGGCAGTGGATGTGGTATTATGCCAATGGCATGCCGGAGCAAAAATCGTATTTCACCAATGGTGAAACTACAGGTGAATTAGAGGATTACAATGCCGACAGTACACTCGATTATGTTAGGAAGTACAAAGATGGACACTTTCAGTCTATACACTATTACGATGCACAAGGCAAGTTGACTGCGGCGGTAGATACTAAAAATGGAAACGGCACCTTTACCTACAAAGGCGAGAACAATGCTGTGGAGTACCAACGTTCGTATCAATACAGTGTGCTGCATGGAAAAGCAAAAAAAATATTGAAAAATGGAATACTGTTGGCTGAAGAAAATTATGTACACGGCGTTTTAGATGGACCTCAAATTTACCGTTATCCGAATGGACAAATTTCATTGCAAGCAAATTACATTTTTGGCGATGAGCAGGGCACTTGGAAATATTTCAATGAAGATGGTTCCTTGTCGCTAGAGCGCCATTACTCTTTTGGAAATTTGTGCGATTCTTCACTTTGGTATTTCCCGTCGGGTACCTTGCAAACAAAAAAACATTACAATGACATGGGACAGGAAAGCGGACTGTCGACTTGGTATTACGAAAACGGTAAAATAAAAAAGGAGTCGGACAATGCTTTCAATGAAAGAGAGGGATGGACTACAGATTACGACCCGCAGGGCAGAGTTATTTGTAAAAGATTTTTTGAAAATGGCAACACAGCATTTGTGAAAGGTCTCGCTGCGAATGGCAAAGACAGCGTGTTTTATGACGTATACAAGCAATCAGATAGTCTTACCACATATTACGATAGCGGAAAACCAGCGCTTTCTTGCCGCTACGACAAAGGCTTGTTGCAAGGGCAGTACATTAAATATTTTTACAATGGAAATATTCTCGAAGTAGCAAATATTGAACATGATTTCGCCAATGGCAAAAGCACTGACTATTATGCCAATGGGAAAATGATGCAGCAAGAAAATTACATTTGCAACGCGCAGCATGGCCAGCAATTGAGCTATTTTGAAAATGGAATCTTGCAAAAAGACGAAGGGCGGTATATGGGAAATTTGCACGGAACAATGAAGGCATACAATAAAGCAGGTACTTTGCTTGTTGATGCTGAATACCGTCATGGAATGCTGGTTAAAAATAATATGAAATGAGAAGTGTAGTCTTGCTGAGTTTAATGGCACTTTGCTATAGTGCGCCTTTACTTTCGCAAAAAGTAAACTACGATTCGTTGCAAATAAAATACCGCGATGAGCCAGCTGTTTTCAGTATTGACAAGGAGCACATGCACATTGCAGTGAAAGACGATAAATTGAAGGTGTATTCAGATCATCTTTCGGAAATTTGTTATTTGAAAGACAACGCGAAGTCGTATGCCGATAAGGCCATGTACTACTCGTATTTCACCGCGCTTGATCGCATCACCGCGTATTCACTGGTGCCGAAGGAAAAGGCGAATAAGTTTGAAAAGATACCTGTCACTGAATTTAGCGACAACAATGTTTTGTCGTCGAGTGTTTTTTTTGACAGCAGTAAAAAAAAGTCTTTTGTTTTTCCAAAGGCCGTTAAAGGCGGTGTTGGTCATTTGGAGTACAGAGAAACATACAATGATCCTAAATTTATTGGTGTGTTTTATTTCAATTCTTATTTGCCTGTTTTGCATGCTGAATTTTCGCTTACTTTTCCATCTAATGTAAAAGTGGAATACATTTTACGCAATACAGAAAAGTACGCGATTGGTTTTTCGAAGGAAGAAAAAAAAGGCAATACAATTTACAGATGGGTGGCGAAGGATATTGCAGCGTATGATGTGCAGGACCACGCTCCCGCAATTAGTTATTACGCCCCACATTTGATTTTGCGCATCACGCAGCTTACCCACAAAGACGGTACAGTTGAGAAGGTTTTGCCCGACGTGGATGCGTTGTACAATTGGTATTACAGTTTGGTGGAAAAAGTAAACAGTGAAAAAAATGAGGACTTGCAAAGTTTGGTTGATTCGCTTACTGCGCAAATTGTAAGTAAGGATGAAAAAGCAAAAACGATTTTCAATTGGGTGCAAAACAACGTGAAGTATGTGGCCTTTGAAGACGGCATGGGAGGCTTTGTGCCTCGCGAAGCACACTTGGTTTGCCAACGCCGTTATGGCGATTGCAAAGACATGGCAAGTATCATTACCACTATGCTGCGCGCAGCGGGATTGGAAGCGCACCTTACTTGGATTGGCAGTAGAGATATTCCTTATACGTACGCAGTGGTGCCAATGCCTATTGTTGACAACCACATGATTGCGGCCTACAAAAAGGAAGATGGAACTTATGTTTTTTTAGATGCTGTTGGTTCGTACACGCCCTATGGATTTCCAACGTCGATGATACAGGGAAAGGAAGCACTTGTTGAAAATGGAAAGGGAAAATACAACATTGTAAAAGTGCCTGAAATCGACAAAGAAAAAAACAGAAGGAGTGATTCAGTGCTCTTGCGCATTGAAGATAAAGTTTTGGTTGGCAAAGCCTGGATGGATTGTCGTGGCTACGATAAATTGAATTTTGTGTACCGCATGATTAATAAATCGGAAGATAAATATCCCGATATTTTGAAAGGCTATATTGACAAAGGAAGCAATAAAATTGAACTGCAAAATGTACAGGTAGCGGGCCTCAACAACAGAGATACCAATTTGTTGGTGCAATACGATTTCAAGCTTCCCGATTACGCTAAATTTGTGGGCGATGAAGTATATGTAAATTTGTTTTTAGAGAAAGAATTCAAGGGTAGAAATATTGATATTGCAAAACGAAAAAGTATACCGCTGGAGTCGGATTACAAATATGTTGATCGCGAAATTGTTCGTTTAGAAATTCCGAAAGGCATGGAGCTGGATTATTTGCCAGCATCAGTTTCGTACCACCATGCACTGTTTGGCTTTGATATAAAGTACCAAAAAGTGCAAGGCGAAGTGCTTTTGTCAAAATCGGTGTACATCGATTATTTGCTTTTGATGGAAGAGAATTTTGAAGCATGGAACACCATGGTGAAGGAGCTCAATAAAGCATACAATGAAGTTGTGATTTTAAAAAAGAAATAAATTATGAAGTTGAATACCATGAAATTTGTATTATATTTTTTTGCGCTGCTTTCTTTCAATGCATTGTGCGCCCAAAGTGAAGATCCGAAGGATATAGAATACCACAATTATGATTGGAGCGCAACCGCATTGCGTAGTTCAATTTCAGTCGAAGAGGCGAAATTTGAAGTGGTATACACAAAAGATTTTTTGGCTACTGAGTATATTTTGCTTGGTGATACACTTTTTGAATTCAATACGGTACACCGCAAAATAATGCTCAACACCGATGCAGGCGTTGATAATTTTAATAAGGTTTATATTTCGACCTATCAAGGACAAGTTGTTTTGATGTTGAAGGCGCGCTCGATTTCAAAAGATGGAAAGGTGACGGTGTTTGATAAAAGCAATATCAAACAAGTTGAAAACTATGAAAATGCCGGTCCTTACACGATCTTTGCCTTGGAAGGTGTTGAGGTGGGCAGCGAAGTGGAGTATGTGTATACGGTGAAAGTGGTGATGAACGATATTAACTACGATTCTCGTGTTTTTCAAAATACATTCCCCACTAAAAATTCACGTTTCGAATTTATTTATCCGAAGCATTTGGTATTTGCATCGAAGTCTTACAATGGATTGCCTGATGCAACAACCGACAGCACTGCCGATGGAAAAAACAGATTCATTGTTGATGCTCCTTACATTCCTGCAGAATCAAACGACAAGTATGCGCCGGGTGATGCTGCTTTGCAACGCTTGGAATTTAAGTTCAGCAAAAATACATTGAAAGGAAATGTGGAGAAAAACACTTGGGATGACGCCGCAAAAAAATTCTATGCAGCATTGTACGAAACTCGAGATGCCAAGGCGTACAAAAAAGAATTGAAGTCGGTTGACAAGATGCTCAAAACATTGAAATTGAAGGATCTTCCTGAAGAAGAGCAGGTTCGAAAAGTGGAGCATTACATCAAGACCAATATTGAAATCAGCGGCGATGCTTCTGCTTACTTTTTGTATGATGTGCTGGAGAAAAAAAGAACTTCAGCTTATGGTATGGCGCGCCTTTTTGCTTTTGCGCTGACTGCTGCGGGTATTGATCACCAATTGGTGATGACCAGCAATAGAAAACAAATTCCATTTGATGGCGAATTTCAGAGTTGGCATTATCTGCAAAAATTCTTGATGTATTTCCCAAAATACAATAAAGTGCTATCTCCCACAGATGTTGCGTTTCGCTATGGATTGGTGCCGAGTGGATTCGCGTATACCGATGGAATGGTGGTGAAAGTAATTGCTCTTGGCGATATGAAGAGCGCGGTGGCTCGAGTGATGCATATTGATGGTCCGGCTGACTCTTTGAACTATGACAATCTCTTTATCAATGCAGATTTTGGCGATGCTTTCGACGATTGCAAACTCAACGTTGAACGTCGTATTTTGGGCTATGAAAGTGTGTCGTTTCAATCGCAGGTTAAATTTTTGAAGGCAGAGCAAAAAGAAGAACTGGCCAACAATCTGCTTAAGTTTGCGGGCGAAGATGCACAGGTCATTGAGCATCAATTTGCCGATGAAAAAGAAGGTGATGTTTTTGCCAATCCATTTGTGCTCAGAGGAAAAGTACAAGTAAATTCACTGCTTGAAAAAGCAGGTAATAAATACCTTTTCAACATAGGGAGCACCATTGGCCGTCAAGAGGAAATGTATCAAGAAAAAGAACGTGTTTCCGACATCGAAATAGATTATCCGCATTCGTATTTGCGTGAAATAAAATTCAATGTGCCTGAAGGTTTCGTGGTGAAAAATATGGAAGAATTAAATATGGATGTTTTCGCACTGGAAGACGGGAAGAGAACGATGGCTTTTACTTGTAGTTATGTTCAACAAGGGAATACGTATATTGTGTCGGTAAAGGAGTATTATTCGGAAATCCGCTTGCCTAAAACGGCCATTGATGTTTTTAGAAAAGTAATCAATGCGGCAGCCGACTTCAATAAAAAACAACTGATTATTCAAAAAAAGTAAAATGAAAAGCGCCGAACAGTGGATACAGCAGCTGCAACTGCAAGCCCATCCTGAAGGTGGGCATTTTAAAGAAAACTACCGTGCGCTAACGATGCACGGCGATAGAAACATTGCTACGAGCATTTATTTTTTATTGAAGGGCGGTGAACTGTCTCATTTGCACCGACTGACAGCTGATGAAATGTGGTATTACCATGCGGGGCATGCGCTTAAAGTGACCGTGATCGACCAAGAAGGGCACTTAGAAGAATATTGTGTTGGTTCAGATTTCGAGAAAGGGGAAGTGTTGCAGTTGTTAATTCCTGCGGGATGTATCTTTGGATCAGAAGTATTGGGTGACGCGAAACACTTTTCGCTGGTGGGCTGCATGGTGAGTCCGGGCTTTGATTTTAGAGATTTTGAATTGTTTAGCACCTCTCAACTTTTAGCGCTGTATCCTCAACATGAAGTGCAAATAAAAAAATTAACAAAGGAAAAGTACTTATATTAGTTCGTATAAAGCACAAGAGCGCTACTATGAAACTAAGACTACTATTGTTTTTATCCTTATTGTATTCGGCGGTAACGCTGGCTTTTTCGCCCAGCATGTACACATTCACCGCGAGTGAATACGACAATCACCAAGAGAATTACAGTGCAGTATACAACAATTCTGGATTGCTCTATGTCGCCAATGCATACGGTTTACTTGAGTATGACGGATACGAGTGGAATAGGATTGCGTTGCCTGACGGCAAGAGTCCTGTTTCATTGTGCTTAAAAGACGGCGTGGTATATGTTGGAGGCAACGATGAGTTTGGTTACATCAAGTACTCGCGCGGTGCACCTTCTTGCTATCAATCATTGGCGTCGTTACTGCCAACTGCTGAGAAGAATAAAATTGGTTGGCTTGACCATTGCGTGGAGGCGAATGGCAAAGTGTATTTTTCAAACAACGAAAAGGTGATCGTTTACGATGGCCAGTCGGTTTTGGTGCTAAAGCCTACAAATGGAAATTCGTTTTTGTCGCTTGATTACAGCATGGGGCAGTTGTTTCTTTTTGAGAAGGGTAGAGGAATTGGCGTTTTTGAAAACAACGACATTGAATGGATGGGCAGTTCTGTTGCGAATTTGAATGTGGTGAACATAGAGAAAGTGTCTTCTAAGTTGTACTACTTGTATACTGTTGATGGTATTTACAAATTTGATGGTGTACACGCTGAAAAAATCGAGAAAACTAATTTTTTGAGTACGCTTGTTGTAACGCAAGTGCTGGCAAAAGGCAGTAAAAAAGTGCTGTGCACGGAACTGGGCGGCGTTTATATTTTAGACGATCAATTGGATGTGCAATCTCATTTTGACCACAGCAACAGCAAGCTCAGTACAAATTTTATTTATGGTGTGGCTGAGAACAAAGAAGGTGATCTTTGTTTTGCAAGTGCGAATGGGATTGCACTTTTGAACGCGAGTTCGTCACTCTTGAATATTGACGCAGCAAGTGGTTTGTATGGCGCAGGGTATTGTTCTTTGTTGGTAGGTGATACTATGTATTTAGGGACTTCGCAGGGCTTGTTTTTTGCGCCGAATTGGAAGTTGAAAGGGGAAAAGAAATTTCAAAAGGTAGCCAATGTAAAAGCCTATGTTTACGACATTCATTTGCAAAATGGGGCATTGTTTTGCGGTAACCGAGCTGAAATGTATCAAATTATGTCCGATGGCGCGAAGGTGATTTCTCCAAGCACTTATCGCGGTGCATGGGGCATACACGCAGTTCCTGGCAGAGATGATGTTTTTTTGGTAGGTACCTATTCGGGCATCGATGTGTATCGTTTTGAAAACAAGGAATGGAAATTTTCAAATGCAATAGAGGGCTACACTGCGCCAGGCCGAAATTTTGAATTTGATGAAGAAGGCAATATTTGGGTGGCGAGTGGATTGGCTGGATTGTATAAATTAAGTATTTCCAAAGATTTTGCAAAGGTGTTGAAGAGTGAGGAGTTTTGTAAAAAATTCGCTGTTAAAAGCGACTATTTTATAGAACTGATAGAATGTGGAAAAACAATTTTAGTATCGTCTTATGGCGGTGTTTTTAAAGTTGAAAATGGCGCTTTGGTGAAGGATGCTGCATTCACTGCCTTGGGTTTGCCCTTTGAGCGCCTTCGAAAAATAAATAACGATTTGATATATACAGTTCAAAAGAGAACACCCATCGTTTTGCGTCGCAAAGGGTCTGTTTTCACGCTCGATTCAGCACATATTTTAAACAACGTGAATATAGAGTTGATTGGTAATTCAGAGTGGATCAGCACCAGCTCTCCTGATGAATACATGGTTGGAACGCCCGATGGTTTTTTGCTCTCCAACAACGCTTCTCTCAAAAAATATTACGGTAAACTCACCGTTCGTAAAATTCAAAACATCAATACTGACAGCACGGTGATTGGTGGCAATGTTGACGAAATTGCAGTTTCATATGACAATCATGATCTACGTTTTACTTTTGCATACTCACCTTTAGAGCGTTTTTATTCGCTTGATTGGTACGTGCTTTTAGAAGAAGACGGCGCGGGCGAATGGAAGAAAGTAGAGAAGGCGCATTTTAAAGAGTTTTCAAATTTACGCGAAGGCGACTACACGTTGCGCGTTAAGGTAATGTGCCGTTACAATACCTTAGACGAAACCAGTGTTTCTTTTAAAGTACTTCCTCCGTGGTACCGAAGTTCTTTAGCAAAGGTGCTGTATTTGCTTTTGTTTTTGTTGACCGTGTTTTTGGTATACCGATTTACACAACATCGGGTAAAAAAAGTGAGTGCAAAAATGCAGGCCGAGAAGGAAAGAGAATTGATGGTGCAAGAAAAAGAATTCAAGGCTGAGTTGCTGAAAAAGGAGTTGCAAGAAAAAGAAACGGAGATGTCATATATGGCATTGAATTATAGTCAGAAAAAAGATTTGCTAGAACATGTGAGTGACAAGCTGAATGAATTAATGGGCAAGCTGGATGATCCGCGCGCATTGCGCGCGGAGATAAAAGGACTGGAGTTCTCGTTGAATAAATCGGAAGATGGTGAAGAACGAAAGTGGCAGGAATTTCAAGTGCTTTTCAATAGAGAACACAACGACTTTTTAGATAAAATCAAAGTGCTTGATCCAAAAATAAAGGAATCAATGCTGCTTATGTGTGTTTATATTAGAATGGGCAAAAGCAACAAAGACATTTGCGACCTCATCAATATTTCGATCACCGCGCTCGACAAAAGAAAATCGCGCCTGCGCGAGAAATTCAATGTTGCAGGAGAGCTCACGCTGAATGAGTTTTTGCGTTTGCTTTAACACGTCGGTGATATCCATTGAGGGATAGCTTTGATTTTTGGCGGCTTTTTGCTTTATATTTGTTTGAAGTACACGAACAATTGCTTTATCTTGTGTGGCGCTACTGCTCCAGCAATTGCTGTAAATAATATACTATGAAGTTGAAGTTATTCGGATTGTTTTTTGTGCTCAATAGCTGTTTTGCGTTTGCCTTTTCTCCGGCCATATATACTTATACCACTAAAGAATATGACGGTAGGCAAGACAACACCAGTGCGGTATTCGATGGAGAAGGCTTGTTGTATGTAGCCAACGCATATGGTCTGCTTGAATACGATGGATACAAATGGCAGAAGATACCATTGCCTAATGGGAAGAGTCCTGTTTCATTGTGTGTGTATGACAAAAAAGTGTTTGTTGGCGGTAATGATGAGATAGGGTATGTTTCACGCAATGCAGCAGGATTGTCAGTTTACCACTCGCTTTTACCTTTGTTGGCCGATAGCTTGAAAAAGCAAATAGGATGGATGACTTATTGCGTTGAAGCGGAAGGGAAGGTTTATTTTCTTACCGATCAGCGTATGTTCGTTTTTGATGGAAAAGGAATTAGTGTTGTACGGCCCAGAAGTGGTGGTAAATTCACGAGCATCGCACGTTCACAGGGTCATGTTTTGCTTTTTGAAAAGGGAAGAGGCTATGCGCTTTTGGCCAATGGAAAAACGACATGGGTAGAAGGGGTTTTTAAAAATTTGGAAGTGCGCGGAGTGGAAACAATTGGACGCGAATTGGTGTTGTATGCCACTGATGGCATTTACAAATACGATGGACTTCGACTTGAGCAACTTGGTAAAACAGCCTTTTTGGCAAAAGAAATCATTACTCGTGTGATCGCTGACCAAGCGAGAAAAGTGGTTTGTACGGAGCTTGGTGGGGTTTATGTGCTCGATGCGCAATGGGAAGTGCAGCACCACTTTGATCAAAGCAACAGTAAACTTACTACCAATTATATTTATGGTGCGGCGGAGAACAAGGAAGGCGACCTTTGCCTTGCCACCGACAATGGCATTTCTTTGGTAAATTTAGGAGCATCAGTATTGCACATCGATGTGTCGTCGAACCTTTACGGAGCGGGCTTGTCTTCGCTGCTTGTAGGAGACACCATGTATCTCGGTACTTCTCAGGGTTTGTTTTTTGCTCCATATTGGAGCGGTAAGGGCGAAAAAAAGTTTATTAAGGTGCAAGGTGTTAAGGCATTTGTGTACGACATTCATATGCAGAATGGCGCACTGTTTTGCGGCAATCGTTCAGATGTATATCAAATTCGCGGCAATTCGGCGGTGGTCATATCTCCGGAAAGCAATCGCGGAGCCTGGGGACTGCACTCTGTTTCTGGAAAGAAGAATGTTTTTTTGGTGGGCACTTATTCGGGCATTGATGTTTACAGTGAAAATAATGGAAAATGGTCTTTTTCTCATAAAATAGGCGGCTATAATTTACCGGCAATGAATTTAGAAATTGATGACGATGGCAATATATGGGTGGCAAGCGGTTTGTCGGGGTTCTATAAACTAGTCGTTGACCGCGATTTCAACAAAGTGCTTGCCACTGAAGATTTTTGCGAGAAATTGAAGTTATCGAAGGATTATTTTATTGAACTCATCAAAGTAAACAATTCAATTTTAGTCTCCTCTCATGGCGGGCTTTACAAAGTGGAAAGCGGGCAGTTGCTAAAAGATGCTTATATGAATGGGTTGGGGTTGCCTTTTGAACGAATTAGAAAAATTAGCAATGGACTCATTTATACCTTGGACAATAAAACGCCTACGGTATTGAAGTTGGGCTCCAAAGGCTTTGTGATCGATACTGCTCATATTTTGAATCGTTTGAAGGTAGAGCTTATTGGCAATTTTGAATTGATTGATCAATTTGCCGATCAAAATTATTTAGTGGGCACTTCTGAAGGCTTTATACTTGCTAATAATGCAGTGCCCAAAAAATATTATGGAAAGGTGTCGTTGCGCAAAATTCAAAATATGTACAATGACAGTTTACTGGCAATGGCCGGGGATAAAGGCGCAGTAATTGCTTTGCACGACAACAATTTGCGTTTCACTTTCGCCTATTCACCCTTGGAGCGTTTTTATGATGTTGATTGGTACGCTATGCTTGAAGAAGAAGGAAAGGGCGTATGGATCAAAGTGGAAAATGCACATGTAAAGGAGTTTTCAAATTTGCAGGAGGGGGACTATATTTTTCGCATGAAGGCCGTATGTCGCTATACTACGCTTGATGAGAGCGCATTTTCATTCACTATTTTGCCTCCATGGTACCGAACTTCTTTGGCGAAAGTGATATATCTTTTGCTTTTATTGAGCGCTGCCTATCTCGCTTACCGCATGTCTCAGCGACGACTGGAGAAGGTAACAGATAAAATGACAGAGGAAAAGGAACAAGAATTACTGTTGCAAGGCAATGAGTTCAAGGCTGAATTGCTTAAAAAGGAATTACAAGAGAAAGAAAGCGAAATGTCTTTTATGGCGTTAAATTACAGTCAGAAACGTGAATTGATGGAGAGTGTTAGCGATAAGCTGGGTGATTTGCTTGGGAAACTTGAGGATCCGCGTGCGCTTCGTGTTGAGATTAAGGGTTTGATTAATTCGCTCAACAATTCTGACGGAGATGAAGAAGTGAAATGGCAGGAATTTCAAATTCATTTTAACAAAGAGCACAATGACTTTTTGGAAAAAATAAAGGCGATGGATCCGAAAATCAAAGAATCAGTGCTATTGATGTGCACATATATCAGAATGGGCAAGAGCAATAAAGACATTTGCAATTTGCTCAATATCTCTATCAATGCGCTCGACAAGCGCAAATCTCGTTTGCGGGAAAAATTCCTGATCGCCGAAGAAATAACGGTAAACGAATATCTTCGGCAGTTATAGACATACTGTTCAATTGCTGTTCTTTCTATGGTGTTTGAGTGCTAATGATTATTGTGCCGCTATTGTTGATGGTTCTCGGTACATGTTTTAGTGGATGCGCAAAGTAATTTTGTGGCAAATGAATGATAGTAATTCAATGGTTGAATTTCATTTGCTGGCTCCCTTATTTATTTTGCAAACAATTGAAAGTAAAAGACTTGAGTTTTTGCTACGTGTAAAGTCAGTGTCGCGCTTTTGACGTGACATCTTGTTGTTAAAAATTCTCAAATCCTTTGTTTACAACAACTTTATTTTGAGAAACACTTGACATCGCCTCAATAATTGCTATATTTGTGTACGCTTGCTTTGTTGATAGAAATAGTAGTAGTGTAAAATTGCGTAGTTCTTTACAAGTTAGTTAGTAGTATCAAAGTTAAGTTATACCCCCTATAATAGCTTTGAAATTTTAGTCTACAACAAAGCAAGCTTTCTTGTAAAATCACTGATAACATTGAGTATATAGAAGCCTCCCTCAAAAAAGGGAGGTTTTTTTTGTAACAAAAAACTCCCTTTTTCAACTACTATTTTAATTGCATTCCCTCTTGGGTATCGCAACTACTTCGAATTTGAATAAACGTCTTGATGTCAATTACTTAACTTTTTATTACGTGCAGTGTCAGTGCTATAAAATTAGCCTGGAGGTGTTTTGTACGGCGCCAGAAATAGCGAATAGTTCTTTGCTGCTGTACATTTGACTATGCTTGCTTCGTTGCTAGAAATAGTAGTAGTAGTAAAAATTGCGTAGTTCTTTTACAAAAGTTAGTTAGTAGTAATCAAAGCCAATACTATACCCCCCTTTAGTGACTTTGAAACAAAAATCAATTCTACAACGACGCAAGCATTTTATTTGTACACAAGAGTAGCAGTTTATATGAAAGCCATCCGTTAGGGTGGCTTTTTCATTTTCCTCCCTTTTGCGAAAGCGGAATTGTGAGCGTGTTCATTGCCATACGAAAGTGCCGGCGAAACAGCTTTGAGAAACCACCGATCGAGTAGTTTTTACACTTTACATTTTGTTAAATTATTGAATATCAAATATTTAATAATTTGTATACGTATAGAGTCAGTGATTTATAGCTGGTAGTAGAGGTGTTTTGTACAGGCGTAAAACTGGCAATGGGCACTTCCTCATTGTATATTTGAATATGCTAGCTCGGTTGTTAGAAAAGTAGTAGTAGTAAAAATTGCGTAGTTCTTTTACAAAAGTTAGTTAGTAGTAATCAAGGTCAATACTATACCCCCCTTTAGTGACTTTGAATCAAAAATCAAATCTACAGCCGAGCTAGCTTTTTCATTTGTAAGTAATTTAACATCATAAAAAAAGCCCTTTCGTTTTGACGAAAGGGCTTTTTCTTTGTGTAGTTTTTTTATTTCGCAGTCAACAAAACCCTAATGTCAACCATTTCTTCTCTGTTGTATTTGTTGTCAGAACCTTTCAGTAATTCAACGAAGTAATGAAATTTGTTTTCACCTTCTTCTGGGCCTTCAAATTCAAGATCAAAAGCGCCATTTTGCTCAATGTATTCTCTTGACAAGCGCAATAATTTTGTTGCCAAAGGATCTTCTTCCGCAAGCGCATAATTTCTGATTTCAGTCAATTTTGCTGCAACTGCAGCAACATCGAAATTCTTGTCGGTGCTTTTGATCAAGTCGTCAAGAAGTTTGTTTGCTTTAGGATCTTTCATTGGTCTAAATTTTTTTCTTCATTTTTTGTAATGCGACAAAGGTAAGTTATTGAACTTGATTACTCAAAAAGTTATTAAAATTTATAACGACGTAAGCGCTCCGCTGCTATCAGCGCAATAAAAGGACGTGTCCAATTTGTTCTTTTTTTGATTTTTTCCCGTTTTCAAGGTCCACACTGTACAGTACTTTGTAAACATAAACGTCTTCCTGCGCAGCTTGTCCATTGTAGCTTCCATCCCATCCTATAGTTTGATTATTGCTTTTAAAGATGATTTCACCCCAACGATTGAAAACCAGTAATTCATAGTCTTCGATGTTGCGCGCGTAAGGGTAAAAAATATCGTTGTGGCTATCGTTGTTGGGTGTAAAGCAGTTGGGTACAAAAAAGGAGTTTTCGCAATAGTTGAATATGGTGATGCTGTCGCTGCTACTGCAGTTTTTTTGGCTGATGAGTAGGGTGTATGTTCCTGGATTTTGCGCCAAAATGTTGGTGCTGGTGTCGCCCGTGCTCCACCGAAGTTTCAGCTGCGGGTCGCTAATTCCTGAGCGCAATTGCAAAGCGTTGTGTTCATTAAAGCAGAAATTGGAAGGTAGGTTTTGTGCTTGTAAAACCTGTTGCGGAAGTGAGATCTCGCTTGCAACTATGGTGTCGCTTGAAGCGCATGATCCATTGCTAACCTTGACGATGTATGTGCCTCCTGCGGAGACTGTGATTTTGTTTGTTTTGCTATTGTTGTTCCAAAGAAAACTGTAGCCAGGACTCGTATTTCCTGCGTCCAATATTTGTTTATTGCCACTGCAAAGGATAAAGGTGTCAATACCTCCCAATAGACTTAGCGATGGTTTTTTTTTGAAAGTAGCGAGCAGTGAATCGCTTGAGCTACAATTATCGGTGCTCGTGGCTGTGAGGGTGTATAGGTCACTGCTGTTGATGAGCAATGAGGACGTGTTGCCTTGCAATGCCGCACCGGAGCTCTTTTTTGTCCACGCGTAATTTAGATCAATGGAGGTAATGCCAGCTGAAATTAACGTGCTCGTTCCTTCGCAAGGTGCAATACTATTAAGCAAATCGACTTGCGGTTTAGGGTGCACGATTACATTTATGACGACACTATCTTTACATGTCGTTTGTGTGTTTGACACTATTACTTTGTAAGCATCGCTCGTAGTTGGGTTAAATGTTGGGGCAGTATTGGTGATGGGTGACCATTGGTAATTGTAGTCGGCGCCAAAATCGTAACCAATTTTTTTATTTTCCCCAGTGCACATACTCATTGAATTTGGAATCAGCGCCACATTGGGTAGTGTTTGCGTTTTCACATCAATAGTTGCGCTGGCACTGCAGCCTTTGCTGTCGGTAAAAATTGCGTTATAGCTTCCGGCAATGGTTGTGGTGATGGATGAACTAAGCGCTGTTTTTGGCCCTGTCCATTGGTAGCTGAAGGGATTCGTTCCACCACTTAAAGTCGGACTCAAAACCACGCTTGCACCACTGCAAATGCTTGCCGTTGCAGCGCTGAAAGCCAAGTTAATGGCTGGGTCAATGGCGATGTTGATACTTCCTGATCCGCTACAGTTACTGCTATTCGTGACATTTACGGTGTAGGTGCCAGCGGTGCTAACTGTTTTTGTTGCTGTATTTTCTCCAGTTGACCAAAGGTAAGTGCTTAAGCCTGCACCGGCGTTTAGGGTGATATTTTGCCCGAAGCATAAGATGGTGTCTTTACCGAGATCAACGTTGAGTTTATTGGAAAACGTGACATTAATGCTGTCGCTGTTTTTGCATCCTTTGTTGCTGGTTACTTCTACTGCGTAATTGCCTGATGTGCTTACCGAGATGGAAGACGCGGTGCTACCTTTTGTGTTATTCGACCAAGAATAGTAAGAAAAAGAAGGTCCTGCATCAAGTGTTGCCGCTGTTGCTGCGCAAATGTTTTTGTCGGTTCCAAGATCAAAAATTGGTTTAGCGTTAAGCGCAACCTTAACGGTATCGAGCACTTTGACAGTGTCTTTCCGAGTGAAACTCACATCGTCGAGCATGAAATCATTGCCGTCTAAAGAATTGTTTTTGTTGATGATGCAAATTTCAACTGAAGTGCTGACGCCGGAGTTCCAATTTTGTTTGAAATTATTCCAAGAACAAACTGTTGGGGTCGCTTTAAAGGAAGTGCCTGGCGCAACACCATTAAAGGTGAATTGCATAATTGCAGGGTAGGTGCTTGTAGCCGAACTCAACCAAACACCCATGGTATAATTGGTGTTTGGATACACACTAACGTTTTGACACCACAATTTTTGATTCAAGGTGCTGGTTCCATTGGCAACCATCATGTTTCCAGTTCCACTGTGGTCGGGACAACTTGTGAAATCTCTGTGTGCTTTTGCGGCATTGTCTGTGACTTGGTAGTCGCCAGCTGTATAGATGTTTACTGTATTGTAATTGTATGCAGAAGTGAAGCTGCTATTGCCTCCTTGAAAATTTCCATTGACAACGAGGTTTGTGAGTGGGTCGTAATCGTATCCAGTAACAGAATAAGTTCCGTTTTTTTTAACCTTTAGTGTTGTGCCTGTGCTGCCGTCGTTCCATAAATACTTGACATAGGGGCCACTTACTGAAAAGACAATGCTGTCGCCATCACAAATTGAAGTATCCTTCCCCAAATTTATTTGAGCGGAAACAATGTGACCAAAAAGGCAGGCAAAAATAAAGAGAATAGAGCCTTGTTTCTTTTTCATGTATATAGCGCCAAAGTTTCAATGAGCAAACCTTGGGGCATTTAAGATAGACATCTGTGCAGTATTCAAAAAATTTATTTTGCTGAATTGCGGCAATAGACTACCTCTTTTTGTTTTTAAATATATGATGTTGAGTCGGTTGAGAAAATGTAAAGTCATAATTGGAATATGTAAAGCATTTTTTGGAGTATGGGGTCTATCTTGCCGTCAGCTAAAAACCAAACTTAATTCAGCTATGAAAAAACTACTATTAACAACATGGGGGGTCGCTACTTCGATCGGTGCTTTAAATGCACAAACTCATGATTATGCCTTAGCTCAAAAATTATCCACACGATTTTTAGGCGCTCAACGCTGCGGTAATACCGGCTCATGGATGCACGGCGCTTGCCATACTCAGGATGGCGCCGCTGTTGGTAAAGATTTAAGCGGTGGCTGGCATGATTGCGGAGATTATATTAAGTTCCACCACACCGGCCCTTATGCTGCAGTAATGTATTTAACAGCGTATGAAGCTTTCCCTGCGGCTTATGCCGATGATTATTCACCCGCCAATTCTGCGGGTAGTCCGAACGGTATTCCTGATATTTTAGATGAAGTAAAAATTGAAACTGATTACTTGATAAAGGGTGTTCAAAACGGAACGGTATATTGGCAAGTGGGTGGAGCAGAGGATCACGACAGTTTTTCGGAGCCCGTAAGTTGCTCTTCTGAAAAATTGTATTCGGGATCAGCTACGCGACCGGTTTTTTCTACTACTTCAGGTTACTCCAATGCCTGTGGAAATGCCGCTGCTGCTTTGGCTTTAATGTCGATAGTTTACAAACCATATGATGATGCGTATGCCACTCAATGTTTGCAAAAGGCGATTGAATATTATAACGTCGGGAAAATCAGTCCGGCCAGCTCCAACGCTAATCCGATTGATTTTTATAGCTTCTCAGATTACAAAGATGAAATGGGTTTAGCGGCTGCTGTAATTTACAGAGCGGGAAATAAAGCCACTGGTTCTTATTTAACCGAAGCGCAAAGTTATGCCATAGGTTTCAATACCGGAGATCCTTTGTATTATGGAAATGTGTCTTATCTGGGGTATTTAGAATTGTACAGATTAACATCCGGTTCAACAGCTACGGGATATTTAAATAAAGTTGCTGCTGAGGTGACCAAAGTAAAAAATGCAATGGGTAGCTGCGGATATTACCATTACGATAATTGGGGGAGCTTAGTGTATGCTGCGAACGAAGCAATGTTGGCTGCTTTGTATCATCAGATTTCTAATGATGCTACAGCCTATGCTTTTGCAAAAAACAACATCAATTTTATTTTAGGAACTCATAGCGCGGTTCCTGCGTCTGATGCACCTGCAAATTTCTCTTTTGTGATTGGGTACAATAAATTAGGTGGAGGTTCCCCTAAGTCGCCGCAACACGCTGCGTCTTTTGGTTATACTACTGCACAAGATCCTTGGACCAAATTTACTAACGAAACCAATAACCCCGGATCGGTTACATTTAAATATCCTTTGAACGGAGCTTTGGTAGGAGGATTGCAAAAAAAATGCACACTATGGTCGGCAAGTACAGGGAAAGCAAATTATGAGGATAAAATTGATAATTATGTGGGCAATGAGGTTTGTACTTATTACAATGCCGGATTAACAGGTGCCTTGGCTTATATCAATATGATTGAAAACAGCATTCCAACAGCTAATGCCGATGTAAAAGTGCACACTGCTTTAAATGTATATCCAAATCCTGCAAACGATCAAATAGTTATTAATTCCACCGTGCAAGGTCAGTTTACAATTATAGATTATATGGGTAAGGCGGTCGAATCTTTTTATTTGAATGGCAGTAAATTGGTAGATCTTAGTGCTTACCCAAGTGGATTTTATTTCATTGTGAATGGCGATGCTACAGTGGTTCAGAAATTTGTGATAGAGTAAAATCAAAAATAAAGCACGGGCACTGCACTGTTTTTTTTGTTTTTATCAACAGGTAAATGAATGGCTGTTATTTTTCGATTAATGGCGCAAAATGTAAGATGAACTGAGATTTTATTTTTGATTTCAATTAAATCTATTGTACATTAGATTTGTTGTTGTTTTTTTAAGCTACTGCTGAACAATAATCTACTGTAAAACTAACACTTATAATGGATCCATCGGTCCAATATTGATAGCCAGCGCAGAAGGTTTTTATTCGTGAGCAAAGGCATGAAGACACCATAGTTCGATTGGGGGAAGAATCAACTAAAATTGCTGCTGCTATGATTTATGCTACACGCATATTGCTACTAAAAATGAAATTGTTTCTGCTAAGAATTATTTCTTCTGTATCTTCTTTTCGAAGAGTATCAAAATATAGATTTCTCACTTCCTCATTGTTGTTTCTGTTGCTTTTACAAGTACCCGCTTTTTCCCAAAAGCCAACAAAATTGTGGTTTTTCGGATGGCATGCTGGCGGGGGTTCTTCTGCTGGGATGGATTTTTCAGGCGGTGCGCCGGTGCAAATGAATGGCATAACAACTGCTGGATTTTATGAAGGAACAACGGTGCAGTCTGATGAATCTGCCATATTGTTTTACTCCAATGGACATTGGGTTAGAAATATAAATCACGTGATCATGCCCAATGGAAGTGGTTTAACAGGGTCTAATGGCCCGCCCGACGGTAGCGCATGCCAAGGAGCTGTTTCTTTTCCTTATCCAGGTTCATCAAGTAAGTATATTTTGATAACGCCTTCAGCCATCGATGGAACGCCAGGCAATGGAATTCGTTGGACTGAAATTGACATGACGCTTGATGCTGGAAAAGGTGATGTTACGGCCAATAAAGACATTAAATTAACGGGTGGAGATCAGGTAACCGAGATGATTGGCGTGTATGCTGTGTCGTGCAATGAATTTTGGGTGGTGGGACATGAATACAGCTCCAATAATTTTATTGTTATTCATGTTACAGCTGGAGGTCCGCAAGCGCCCGTAAAATATGCTGTTGGTCCAAATATCAGTGCTGCAGGTGGTGCACGCGGATCCATTAAAATCAGTCCCGACGGAAAAAAATTGGTGATGGTAGGCGGTTGGCCAACAGGTATGAATATTTTTGATTTTAATGCCGTCACTGGAGCAGTGAGTAATCATGTTGCCGTGGGCACTGTTGCCGGCATGACTTGGGCCTACGGTGCCGAATGGTCGCCAAACAGCCGTTATGTTTTTATGGGCGGATACACGGTCATTAACGGTATTGTTGTGTATGATGTGCAAACCTCAACTGGCGCAAGTGTAACTGGTGCAGGATTGTATGGGGTGCTTCAAATGGGTCCCGACGGAGTGATTTATGTTGCCCCACAAAACAATGGTGGCGATTTAAGTACAATATCAAATCCCAACAACGGTGCTGCCGCTACGTTTACGTCAAATGGTTATGCAGTTGGCGGAGTTGGGGCATGGTTGGGTTTGCCTCAATCGTATACCTGTCCTTCTGCAATACCTTGTGGAGACACCACTTTATCGGTTTCAATTCCTAATTTGTGTACCGCCGCAACGACTTTTGATTTGGACTCTTATATTGGTACTTCTGATCCCGGGACATGGTCCATCTCAGGCGGACCGGGTGGATATACCGCCACGGTTGCTGGTGATGGACATACTTTTAACGTGAATAGGACGCTAGGCGGAACTTATACGGTGCGACATACTTTGACGACAGTGAATCCAGGTTGTCCGTCATATTCAGAAAGAACTTTTAAGGTTTTTGACTTGCCCTCAGTGACATTGGTATTGGCCGATGATAAAATATGTAAAAATGAAACGGCACAGGCCATTACGGTTGCTTCGCCAGTCGGAGGAACTTTTAGTGGCGCGGGAGTCAGCGGCGCGAATTATAATGCAGTGTTGACCAGTGCAGGAGCGCATACTATTACGTATACTTATACCGATGGTAATTCTTGTACCAACACAGCGACCGATGTAATGACGGTATTTGACAGCACAGCGCTTTCATTTGTTTTGGCAGATGATAAAATGTGTGTGAATGAAGCTGTGCAAACAATAACTCTAGCAACTCCTGCTGGTGGGACTTTCAGCGGATCAGGTGTAAGTGGCGTGAACTACAATCCGGCACTCACAACGGTTGGTCTACACACCATTACCTACACTTTAGTTGATGTTAACAGCTGTACATCAACGGCAACAGATGTAATGACAGTGCTTGACACCACAGCAGTTTCTCTAATTTTGGCAGACGATCAAATGTGTAAAAACGAAAGTGCGCAAGCCATCACTCTTGCCAGTCCTGTAGGCGGCACTTTCAGTGGATCAGGAGTGAGTGGTAATAACTATGATCCAAGCTCCATAACTGCTGGACCTCATACCATTACCTATACTTTTGTAAGTGTTAATACTTGTACATCAAAGGCAACAGATGTAATGACAGTGCTTGACACCACAGCAGTTTCTCTAATTTTGGCAGACGATCAAATGTGTAAAAACGAAAGTGCGCAAGCCATAACTCTTGCCAGTCCTGCAGGCGGCACTTTTAGTGGCGCAGGAGTGAGTGGTAATAACTATGATCCAAGCTCCACAACTGCAGGCACTCATACCATTAGCTATACTTTGGTGAATGGAAACACTTGTATTTCAAAGGCAACAGATGTAATGACGGTGTTGGATACCACTGCAGTTTCGTTGATTTTGGCCGACGATCAAATGTGTAAAAATGAAGATCCTCAAGCCATAACAGTTGCTAGCCCTGCAGGCGGCACTTTTAGTGGCGCAGGAGTGAGTGGTAATAACTATGATCCAAGCTCCACAACTGCAGGACCTCATACCATTACCTATACTTTTGTAAGTGTTAATACTTGTACATCAAAGGCAACAGATGTAATGACAGTGCTTGACACCACGGCAGTTTCTCTAATTTTGGCAGACGATCAAATGTGTAAAAACGAAAGTGCGCAAGCCATCACTCTTGCCAGTCCTGCAGGCGGCACTTTTAGTGGCGCGGGCGTGAGTGGCAATAACTATGATCCTGGCGCCACAACCGCAGGACCTCATACCATTAGCTATACTTTGGTGAATGGAAACAGCTGTACATCAAAAGCAACAGATGTAATGACAGTGTTGGATACCACGGCAGTTTCTCTAATTTTGACGGATGATCAAATGTGTAAAAACGAAAGTGCGCAAGCCATAACTCTTGCCAGTCCTGCAGGAGGTACTTTCAGTGGATCAGGTGTGAGTGGCAATAACTATGATCCTGGCGCCACAACCGCAGGGCTTCATACGATTGTGTACACTTTGGTGAGTGTAAATACCTGTACTTCTATAGCAACAGATGTGATGACCGTTTTTGATACCACAGCACTTTCTTTTGTGTTGACCAATGATAAGATGTGTAAAAATACGATGGCGCAAAACATTGTCTTGGCGACCCCAAGTGGAGGTGTTTTCAGCGGGCAAGGAGTGAACAATGGAAAGTTCGACCCGTCATTGGTTTCAGCTGGTACCCATACCATCGTTTACACTTTTGTTGATGGCAATACGTGTGTCAATAAAGCTTCTGCGGTGATGACGGTTTTGGATACCACGGCAGCGTCTTTGCTTTTAGGCGATGATCAAATGTGTATCAATGACCCCGCGCAAGCAATTGCTATAGCGAGTCCGGTCGGCGGGGTATTTAGTGGTTTGGGTGTGAATGGCAATAATTATGATCCTGCACTGACGGTTGCTGGTACGCATACCATTGCGTACACCTTCGTGAATGCCGACAATTGCACCAGTACGGCAAAGGCTTTGATGACTGTAAATGCCTTGCCAGTATTGACTTTGGCTGATACATCTGTGTGCCCCGGAGGTAGCATTGCATTAACACCAAGTCCTGCAAATTTTGTGAAATACGAATGGAATTCGAATCCGCTATTGAATGGCGCAACATTGAATTACAATTTGCCAAACACACAAGTGTGGGTGAAGGTTACTAATGCCAAAGGTTGTGTTGATAGCGCCTTTGCTACTATCGCTATGGGCGACACTTTGCATGTTGATTTTGGAGCCGATCGAGAAATATGTACTTATGAGGCATTGACTTTAAATGCTGCGCAATACGGTCCGTTTGCCGCACCGGTTGTTTATACTTGGGACAATGTAGTTGGAAACAGCACAAAAACAATCAAGAGCAGCGGCCAGTATGGCGTTTTGGTGATGGATGGTAGAGGTTGCGCTGGTAGCGACACAATGGTGCTTACAGTTCGTCAAGCGCCAAAAGTTTCTTTAGGTAGTGATACCACTGTGTGTTTCACAGGACACGAAGTGTGGAAGGGATTTGTGACCGATACTTTCGCCACTATTAAATGGTCTACCGGATCAACGGACAGTGCTGCTTTGCTGGAGGAGATAGGAGATGTTTCCGTATTGGTGACAAATCAATACCATTGCGCAGCGGCAGACACCTTAAGTGTGAAGGAGTTTTGTAAACCGATGCCGCTGTGTTTTCCAAACGTAATGACGCCGAACGGAGATGGTATGAACGATGTTTTTACTCCTTGCATAGAGCTGTATAAAAAGATTGACGACGGCAATTACAAGGGCGTTATTGACAATATTATTTTTGTAAGCTTTGTGGTGTATGACCGCTGGGGAATTAAGGTAAATCAGACTTTGGACGTAATTCCAAAATGGGATGGTACATTTCAAGGCAGGATAGTTGCAAATGGCACCTATTACTATGTGGTGCGTTATTCCGATTCGTCGAAAACCAATTATGAACAAACGGGGTACATTACCCTTTTGACGAATCCTTAACGCATGCTTCAATATTTGTAAACGGCAATAAGTTCACTTGTTGCCGTTTTTTTTATTGATTAGCGTATCTTTGAAAAAAAATAGCAGCATGAAAGCAAAAATATTAATCAATTCAGGTGAACATTCATTTTCTTCTGATCCTTCAGAAGAAGTAAACAGCATAACGCTCAGAGACGAAGCGGTTTTTAAATTGTCATTGTTTGATGCCGACGGAAAAGCAGAGGTTTTTGATATTCCCAACTGCAAGATTATCACTGTTGAAGGTTCAAAATTCAAAGAAGAAATAGTGATTTCAAAATCATTGATCGATTGTTTGGAGCAAGAAGTAGAAGGTGACGAAGAAACGGTGCACATTGAATTGTGGACAGAGGTAGAGATTTGGAATCCTGGTTTTGCGCAAGGTTTTTTCTTTGACCTTAAAGATGTTCCAGAGGTTTTGAAAGACATTGAATTAAAATAATTCTCAAAAAACAGCGCATGACCTTAATTAAACACATCAATAAGGTAAAGACCTTTCACGAGGCCTTTAAAATTGGCAATAGTGAAGCGCCCACAACAGCGCTGAGCAAAGAAGAAATACTTTTGCGTTACAATCTCTTGCATGAAGAAAATGAAGAGTATTTGGAGGCGGCGAATAAAGGCGATATTGTAGAAATTGCCGATGCTTTAGGTGACCAGCTCTACATTCTTTTTGGAACAATGTTGAGACATGGTTTGCAATACAAAATTGAGGAAGTGTTCGATGAGATTCAGCGTTCCAACATGTCCAAACTTGATGCCAACGGACAACCCATTTACCGTGAAGATGGCAAGGTGCTGAAAGGGCCCGCATATTTTCGTCCAGACATCAAAAGCATCTTAAATAAGTAAAATTTCTTTAGCCAAAGTTATCAACCGAAATCCGTTTTTTGTTGGTAAATACTATTGCCCTGAAAGCAACGCAAGCGTCATTCATCCGTATTATTAGCACAGTAGTTGTTTGTATTGAATATACACTTGATGAAACTCTAAAATACATTTGTATGGAAGAATTTAATTTGAATTACCAGCACCGATACCCGAGAATTGAATTCAGCAATGGTGTCAAAATGTTTGGCGTACTTTGGGCCATATACAACAACAAGAAGCGTAAAATGGATTATTATTTTGCCGATTCTAGTGAAATGCGCAAGCTCAATCAAAGCAATCCTGCTATTTTGTTGGAAGGTATCCGCAAACTGCATCATGTATTCAGAAAAGATGAAATTGTCGCTGTAGAATACCTCAATTAAGCGGTTAAATACTAATATATGTTAAGGCTTATTGACTTGTGCGGCTTTCTGTTACTTTTGTAACTTAGGCTCAACTTGTGAAAAAGCAATACATTAAAACCTTATTTCTTGTGATGGCTTTTGCGCTCGTGGGATTGAGCGCCATTCAAATTTATTGGGTGCACAATGCTATTGGTATCAAAGAGCAGCAATTTCAAGAAAATGTAGGGAGAGCCCTTTACAATGTAGTTTACAAAGCTGAAAAAATTGAGGCCGCACATTACATTAAGATTCACCGCTTGAGTGAATTTGCTGTTGGCGGAAGAATTGGGCAAAATCAAAGCAAAGATATTGGTTTAGATAGTTCATGCTGCCATTTCCCTTCACACGCAAACAGCAAGGATGACCTTTCTGAATATGTGACTGGTGAAGGTAAATTACTCAAACGCAGTCGTTCAGCACTTCTTGCTCAATTTGAGCAGGAGATCAATACTACATTCGATCGAGCGGGTATTGACGAGATTAAGTCGGGAATGGTAAGTGATATCATTAACGATATGATGAACATGCAAAAATCGAGAGTGGAAGAGCGCATCGATCCAGGAATCATTAATCTATTATTGGAAGAAGAGTTGTTGAGGGAGGGTCTGAACACTGAGTTTTATTTTGGTGTATTGTCGCAAACGCAGGGAGTAGAGCTGAAGCAGAAGGCTGCGTCTGATGAAAAACTTTTGTTAACGCCGTATAAGATCAAAATGTTTCCCGGTGAATTCTCCGTATATCCAAGTTATTTAAGCGTTTATTTCCCCAGGGAAAGAGGTTTTTTGTGGAAATCGATGATTGGTGTAATGTCTATTTCTGCAATTTTTATAGCCGCTATTATTTTTGTTTTTTGGTACAGTCTGTCTATCATTTTAAACCAAAAGAAATTGGCCATTGTAAAAAATGATTTCATCAACAACATGACACATGAACTGAAAACACCAATATCTACAATTTCATTGGCCTGTGAGGTATTGAAAGACCGCAGTATTCCAAAGGATCAGGAACGTTTAGACCATTATGTGGAAGTCATCAATGAAGAGAATAAACGACTCGGTATTTTGGTGGAAAACGTATTGCAGTCGGCCGTTTGGGATAGACCTGATTTTAAGCTCAATAAAATTGAGTTGAATGTGCATGAACTTATTCAGCAAGTAGTGGATAGAAGTCACGTACAATTGGATGCCAAAAATGGGCAAATTGAAACAACTTTATTGGCCACTGCCTCTTTGTTGGACGTGGACAGAATACATTTCACCAATGTGTTATATAATTTGATTGACAATGCTATAAAATACTGTAAAGACAAACCTGTCATACATTTGAGCACGCGTGATGCAGAGGGAGGGATCGTGATTCAGGTGAGTGACAATGGCATAGGGATTAGCAAGGAGAATCAGAAAAAAATATTTGAAAAATTATATCGTGTTCCCACGGGAAACTTGCATGATGTAAAAGGGTTTGGACTCGGCTTGAGCTACGTAAAGGCAATTATTGATCAACATGGTGGAGAAATTCAAGTCAGGAGTCAGTTAAATCAAGGAACAACTTTTAGCATATTCATTCCAAAAAAATCAGAAATATGAACACTGAAAAAATTAAAATTTTATTGGTCGAGGACGATAAAAATTTAGGTAATCTTTTGAAAGACTATTTAATTGCCAAAGGTTATGACACCCAATTGGAGGTCGATGGAGACAAGGGTATCAAAGCTTTTTTGGCAGGTAAATTCGACATGTGCGTACTCGACATTATGATGCCAATTAAAGACGGCTTTACTCTTGCCAAGGAAATTAGAAATACCAATAAGCAAGTGCCTATTATTTTTTTAACGGCACGTTCTTTAAAGGAAGACAAATTGGAGGGTTTCCGCTCCGGTGCCGACGATTACATTACCAAGCCGTTTACCATGGAGGAGTTGTCAGCGCGTATTCAAGCGGTTTTGCGCAGAAGTACTGGCGTCATGGTAAGTACCGAGAAGAAAATGTTTGACGTCGGGAAGTATTATTTTGATTACGATCATCAGTCGTTAAAGGGACCAAATGGCAGTCAGAAATTGACCAGCAAAGAAACAGAGTTGTTGAAAATGCTGTGTGACAATATGAATGCTGTGCTTGAGCGCGGCATCGCACTAAATCAAATTTGGAAAGACGATAGTTATTTCAATGCGCGAAGTATGGATGTGTACATTACCAAGTTGCGAAAGTATTTGAAAGACGACGACAGTATTGAAATTGTAAATGTGCACGGACGGGGTTTTAAATTGACTGTGGGTTAGTTTTTTATTGATTTTCACTGCTGCTAAGATGTTGACAGACCTAGAGGGGTGATTAATGCGCAATATTCATGGCGTCGATAAGTTGCACAAGGTCAATGTCCTTAATGCATTTGAAATGTCCTTTTGGACATTCTTTGTAGCCGATTTTTGAGCAAGGTCTGCAATTTAAACCTTTCACTTCAGCGATTTGAAAAGACTTTGCCTGTTTTGGTAGGTAGGGATACATGCCAAATTCGGGAATTGTAGAGCCCCAAACACTTATTATTTTTTTGTTAAAAGCGCTTGCAATATGCATCATTCCAGTATCAGGCGTTACAACACAATGCGCGTTTTTAAGTATCAAAGCCGATTGGTGCAAAGTACCAACACCGCAAAAATTGATTGTATTTTTGTTGCAATGCGAAGTAATTCGCGCGCCTAAATCTGCCTCTTTTTTTCCTCCAAGTAAAACCAACGGCAGTGTGCTTTTTTGAGCTATTGCGGTGAGTTGTGTTTCTGTTAATGTTTTGGTGGCGTGTGCAGCACCTACTACGAGTACGTTATAGGTTGCCGGTAATTCAAAGGGAAGCACTGTGTCTGCTGGAATAAAATAACTTAAGCCTTCGCTGTCATTGCTTACGCCAAATTCTTCCACAGCTTTGAAATAGCGGTCGATAATGTGAATTTTGGGCAGAATGTCCATTTTGAATTTCACCATCAAAAATTTTTCGACATTCAGTTTGGGGTATGAAGTGCTATGAACGCCCAATTCGAGGATTGCTTTTTTTGAGCGCAGATTTTTGTGCAGATCGATGATGTGGTCGTATTTTTCTTTTTTCAATGCAGTCAATACTTCGCGTGTAGAGCGCTCAATAGCGAAAACCTTGTCAATGTTTGGGTTTTCACTCACAAGTACTGCAAAGTTTGATTTTGTGAGAAAGTGAATGCTGCAATCGGGAAATTTTTTTTTCAAACAACGCACAAGAGGCGTGGTCAAAACAATGTCTCCAATGGAACTGAATCTAATAATGAGGAATTTCTTCACGACTTAAAGATAAAACCTAAATTTGATTTATGAAACGCGCCTTTCATTTCCCTTGGAATAGAAAAGTATAGATATTTGTAAATGAATTTGATCGACACTCACGCCCACCTTTACCAAGAAGAATTTTTGCCTGACATTGATGGCGTGATTGCACGCGCGAAGGAAAACGGAATTTCTAAAATATATTTGCCAAATGTCGATGTCCCTTCTATTGCTGAATTAAAGGCTTTGGTGCTAAAGGATTCTGCGCTTTTTATTCCGATGATGGGCCTGCATCCATGTTACGTCAAAGATGATTACAAAGATCAGTTGTCCATTATTGAAGCCGAGTTGCGCCAAGGAACATACGTTGCAGTGGGTGAAATAGGTATCGATTTGTTTTGGGACAAATCTTTTTTGATGCAGCAGCAAGAGGCTTTTCGCACCCAAATCACCTGGGCACAAGAATTAAATTTACCCATTGTAATTCACGCTAGAGATTCGTTGGAAGAGATTTTTCAAATTTTGGAAGCGCAAAAAGGCCCTACTTTGAAAGGGATTTTTCATTGTTTTTCGGGAACGGTCGACGACGCCAAAAGAGTCATTGCGCTCGGCTTTAAAATTGGTGTTGGCGGAGTCGTCACCTTTAAAAATGCTGGTTTAGACAAGGTGCTCAAAGAAATTGCGTTGGAACATCTGGTGCTTGAAACCGATGCGCCATATTTAACGCCTGTTCCACATAGGGGCAAACGAAATGAATCTTCTTACGTTAAAGGAATAGCAGAGAAAGTAGCAGAGCTCTATGCGCTGCCACTCAGCGAAGTGGCGCGTGTAACAACGGAAAACGCCGCGGCAATTTTTGATTTTTAATCTTTGAACTTGAAATTATGGGCAAATCAGTATTGATCATATATACCGGAGGAACAGTTGGGATGATAGACGCAGGCAATGGCGTGCTACTGCCCTTTGACATTCACAATCTTTTAAAGTGGATTCCTGAACTTGGTCGCTTTGAATTTAAAATAGATTCGTTGGCTTTTGAAAGTCCTTTGGATTCATCGAACGTTGGCCCTAAAGAGTGGCAGCAAATTGGACAAATGATTGCCGATAATTATGCGCAATACACCGGATTTGTAGTGTTGCACGGCTCCGACACCATGTCGTACACCGCTTCAGCGTTGAGTTTTATGTTTGATGGCTTGTCGAAGCCTGTAATCTTTACAGGATCACAATTGCCAATTGGTGCCTTGCGAACCGATGCGAAAGAGAATATTTTGACGGCCATAGAATTGGCTGCAATGACCGATAAGGAGGGTAAAGCACTTATTCCTGAAGTAGGTATTTATTTTGAAAATCATTTGTTTCGCGGCAACAGAACGATAAAGGCAAATTCAGAAAATTTCGACGCTTTTTTGTCCCCCAATTGTACGGCTTTGGCTGAGGTGGGCGTTCACTTTAAATTGAATGAAGCACAGTTGCGAAAACCTTCTGCTGCATTTTCATTTAAATCAGGGCTGAGCGCCGACGTTGCGCTGCTCAAAGTTTTCCCTGGTTTTTCAGCCAAGGTTTTCCAAAGTGTTTTCGACAATCAGTATTTGAAAGGCTTGGTGCTCGAAACCTATGGTACTGGAAACATTCCGCAGGACAAGCATTTGATTGCGGGCTTGCAACAGCTCTCTGAGCGGGGCGTGCACGTTATGGTGGTGACGCAGTGCGTAATGGGCAGTGTAGAGCTGGGGCGCTATGCAACGAGCACTGATTTAAAAGCACTCGATGTTTGTTCGGGTCACGACATTACTTCAGAGGCGGCGGTTACCAAAATGATGCATGTGTTGGCCAACAATAATAGTTCTGAAACAATCAAAAGCCAACTGCGCACATCTTTAAGGGGTGAAATGACAGTTTAAGGCGGTAAACGAAAAATTTGCATGCAAATGAAATATTTGCCTATATTTTGCGTCTCTTAACCGAATTTTATGCTGTATCTTTGCAAGAGATTTGCTATTTTCGCCCCACATTGTTGCGAATTATATAACAAGAACTTAACATTAAGTAAACAGAACTTGCCGACTTTTACGCTTTCTTTGTAAGGCACATTTGTACGGCGATTAGAAAGAAATAAAGATTTTCAAAAACGATAAAAATTAGATTATGAACAACGAAAATTCATTGGTAGGAGCGCTTAAATCAGGCTTTGCATCCATAGTTATTGTACTTGCTTTGGTGGTGTCGTACTTAGTATACCATTTTGTGTTGGGAAATCCAGCCAACTTTGAAGGTGGCAATCCTGAAAACAATCCTCTCCAAGGAAATTTCTTGGGAATTGTGCACAAGGGAGGACAAATCGTGCCAATACTTATTTGTATCAACTTGTTGGTGATTACTTTCTCTATTGAAAGATTTATCACTGTTCGCCGTGCTAAAGGAAAAGGACGCATTGAATCTTTTGTGCGCAATATCAGAAATATGATCAGTGCAGGCAATGTGGACATGGCGATTGCTGAATGCGACAAGCAAAAAGGTTCATTGGCAAATGTGGTGAAATCGGGATTGGAAAAATACAAAGCAGTGGACAAAGATGCATCTCTTGACAAGGAAGCTAAGATTGCTGCAGTGCAAAAAGAGGTAGAAGAAGCTACATCTCTCGAATTGCCAATGCTTTCAAAAAACCTCGTCATTCTTTCAACTTGTGCTTCAATTGCCACATTGATTGGTTTGATTGGTACCGTATTGGGTATGATCAAGTCTTTCTCTGCTCTTGCAAACGCAGGCTCGCCTGATACAGTTGCTTTGGCAACAGGTATTTCGGAAGCTTTGATCAACACTGCTTTGGGTATCATTGCTTCTGCCTTGGCGATTATTGCTTACAATTTTTTTACAACTAAAATTGATGCAATTACTTACGGTATGGATGAGGCTGGATTCAGCATCTCTAAAACCATCGCATCTAAAAATTAATTTTACCAAGCGAATTTATAAGCCATGCCTAAAGTAAAAGTACCCAGAAGCAATCCAAGCTTGGACATGACGCCCATGGTGGATTTGGCGTTCTTGTTGGTGACTTTCTTTATGCTCACCGCTACCTTTCGCACTGAGCAAGCTGTGGTGGTGGATACGCCATCTTCTATCTCTGAAAAACTATTGACTGACAATGTGTTGATGGTAACAGTTGATACTGCGGGGCGTGTTTTTTACAACATTGACGATCAGAAAGTGCGCGTGAAAGTTTTGGAAAACATGGCCAGTAAATATGCTGTGAAATTTTCTCCAAAAGAAATCAAGGAATTTGAATTGATGAAAGATGTTGGCATGCCAATGGCAGATCTTAAAAAATATTTGGCAGCCGATCAAAGTGTGCGCATGCAAATGGATAAAAGCACCAAAGGCATTCCTTACGATTCTATCACCAATGAATTGGCCGACTGGATTCTTTTCGGTCGCGTTGTAGATGCAAGTATTGCCGAGGAAAATGGAGAAGATGCTGATCGATTGAAAGTGGCCATAAAAGGAGATTCTGAAGCGAATTACGCCACCATTAGAAAAATAATGAAAGTGTTTCAAGATAAGAAAGTGAACAGTTTTAGTTTGGTAACCAATCTTGAAGGAAAATAAAAGGCAATGGCAGAACTGAGTACAGACGACGGAGGTGGTAAAAAAGGCAAGCACCAAAAGCGGAGAGCTAAAAAGAGCTCAACGAAGGTGGACATGACGCCTATGGTTGACCTTGCCTTTTTGTTGCTGACTTTTTTCGTGCTTACGGCCACCTTTGGCAAACCCAAAACAATGGACATCAATATGCCTGTTGATCCTAAGGACAAAAAGAATGTTACCAAAGTTGAAGATCAAACTGCAATGACGGTGCTACTCACAGAACGCAAAGAAGTGATTTACTATTATTACGGTGTGTTGAAGCCCGGTACTAAAATTGATTCAACCGACTACGCCGCTAGTGGCTTGAGAAAGATATTGCTCGACAAGAACAAGGGCGTGATTGCCCAAATTGATGCCTTAAAAGCACAAAAGGAACAGGGTTTATTGGCCGACACCGCCTACAAATCAAAGGCTCAGCTGGTGAAATCCAATAAAGACGCCTTGTACGTGATTGTGAAAACCAATGATAAAACAAAGTACAAAAGTGTAGTGGATGTGCTCGATGAATTGAATATTTGCGACGTAGATAAAAAGGCAGTAATGGACATGGCGCCTTCGGAAAAGGCAGCCCTCAAAAAGATTAACAACTAAGTCATGGAAAGAGACTCAGCGCTTGTTTCCAATTGGGACAACGTCACTTCAGATGGTAGAAATGAACTTGTTTTTGAAGGCAAAAACAAGGAATATGGCGCATACGATATTCGCAAGAAATACAACTTTTCTTTGCTGATTGGTATTGTGTCTGCTGCTCTTGTATTGACGATAGCGGTGTTGATTCCATTGCTCAATACGCTTTGGAATCAAGAGGAAGAAACAAAGCAGGAGGAGGAAGTAGTCGTGGTGTCCAACCTCGAAGAGTTGCTGCCCAAAGACAAAGTATTGCCAATGACGCCGCCACCACCGCCACCACCAGTGATGGAAAAAATTAAGTTCACCATTGTTGAAATTACCGAAGAAGAAGTAAAGGATCCGCCGGTTGCACAAACGCAATTGGACGATAAGAAAATTGGAGAAAAAACGGAGAAAGGTGATCCTGATGCAACCGATTTACCAAGTGTTGAAGCAAGTGATGATTTGCTGGGTGGTGGTGAAGACAATACGCATTATACGGTTGTTCAAAAGGAGGCAAAATATCCAGGTGGAATGGGGCAATTGGCACAAGACATCAAAGACAATTTCAACAGGGCTTTGGTAGACCAATTAGAGGTAAGCGACGGTTTGGAGCTTAGTTTTATTGTTACTAAAACAGGCGAGATTGGAGAACTGCAAATCACAAAGAGTTCAGGCAGTAAGCTGGTTGATAAGGAAACCCTGCGCGTACTTAAATTATTGCCTCGTTGGACTCCTGCGATGAATGCCGGTAAGCCAGTGATCAGAACATTTGTGGTTCCCTTTGCTTTTGGCGAAGAAGAATAATTTCAGCTATGCATCAATTTAAGCAAATTCTGTACTACTTCAGCGTCACGATGGTTTTTGTATACATAGTGCTTGCAGTGCTGTTGTTGTTTACGGATCTATTGCCGCAAATTCAAGAACCCAATCGAAAAGTACTTGGCATCATTTTATTCGCCTATACTTTATTTAAATCCTATAAAATATTTGTGCCGAAGCGCCGTCAAAATGTGGAGGATGAAAATTGAAATTGCGATTTTATTTGTGCTTTTGCTGATTTTTTCGGCCTGCAATGAAACAGCGTCAAAGCCTTTAGATACTCCCACTCAAGGTTCCATTAGTATTGGTGTTGACGACTCATATGCGCCCATTATGGAAGCGGAATTGTATGCTTTTCATTCCTTTTACAAATATGCCAAAATTACTGCGCGTTACAAACCTGAGGGTGATGCCGTGAAAGACTTGTTGAACGATTCTGTGCGTTTGGCGCTCATGAACAGAGAGCTCACCACTGCAGAACTTTCTTATTTTGACCGTTTGCATTTGCATCCGAAGACGTTGAAAATCGCTAATGATGCAGTGGCACTCATTGTACATCCTGACAATCTCGACACCATGCTGACCATGTCGCAATTAAAACGCATTGTGAGTGCTGACATTACTTCATGGAAGCAGTTGAATGTCGCATCTAAATTGGGAGATATTACGGTGGTATTTGACAATAAGAATTCAGGAAATGCACGTTATATGCAAGAAAAACTACTTGACAAGAAGTCTTTTCCAAAGAATTGCTTTGCTGCCAAATCGAACCCGGAAGTATTGCGCTATATTGCGGAGAACAAGGACGCGATTGGTATCATTGGTGTGAATTGGATCAGTGATAAAGACGATACACTGATGCGTGGTTTTTTGAAAAAAATAAAAGTAGTGTCACTCGCTTCATCAGATGCTGCAATCCTGCCAGATGATTATTACCAACCCTATCAGGCCTATATCCAGCAGGGTACTTATCCTCTGTGTCGCAGCGTATATTTGGTCAGTAGAGAAGCGCGTGCAGGACTTGGCACGGGCTTTGCCGCATTTGTTGCCGGTGACAAGGGGCAACGCATCATTTTAAAGTCGGGATTGGTGCCTGCCACAGCACCTATTAGAATTATCAATTTAAAGTAAAAGGACATGAAACAGGTTTTCTCTATTGCTATTCAAACAGTTTTTGCAGTGCTTATTTGTTCAAACAACTTGTGCGCACAAAATCTTGCAGATGCAATCAAACAAAGCAACAACGAACAATTTGAAAGTGCCTCTGCTTCATTTGCGAAGTTGCTTGGAACAGAGGTCAATGCCGAAAATTATTTTTACGCGGGTGAAAATTTGTTCAAGTCAGGTGATCTTGATTCGGCGAGGGTAATGTATCAAAAAGGAAAGGAAGTGGCACCTGAAAACCCTATCAATACCGTTGGTTTGGGCAAAGTCATATGGTACAGAAACGACACTGCGTCAAAGGCCCTGTTTGCAGAAGCGCTTGCGCTGTCGAAATCTAAAAATGCTTTGGTGCTATACAAGATAGCGGAGGCATACATTACAGCGGACAAAAAAAATCTTCCTGAAGCTTTTATTTTATTGAATTTGGCTGCCAAATTAGAGCCTAAGAATCCTGAAATATACATATTGATGGGTGACGCCTTTTTGGAACAAAACAATGGCTCTCAAGCCATTTTGCAATATGAAAAAGCCAATGAATTGGATGTGAAGTCAACAAAAGCGATTTTGCGCATCGGTCAGTTGTATGTGCGCACGCGCAACACGGACTTGGCCAATGAATACTACGATAAGGCGAATGCCATTGATTCTACTTTTGCGCCAGCCTATAGAGAAAAAGCAGAGTTGTATTATCAAGCACAACTTTTTGACAAGGCCATTGCGCAGTACAAAAAGTATTTGCAGTTGAACAACAATTTGAGCGCTCGAATTCGCTATGCATCCTTTTTGTTTTTGAACAAGCAATACGCGAATGCAATTGTTGAAATGAATGAAATACAAAAGCGAGACACGTCGAAAGTGGTGTTGTACCGCCTTTTGGGCTATTCATATTTTGAAACAGCAGACTATGCCAAGGGAATTAGCAATATCAATACTTTTTTTGACAGGGTAGAAAAAAGCAAGATTAAAATTTTGCCCTCCGACTACCAGTACCAAGGTAAATTACTGTCGAAAACAGGTCAGGATTCATTGGCTGTTCTTGTTTTGACGAGAGCCATTTCTTTAGATACCACGCAAATTGATTTGTACAATGACTTGGGTACAGTGCAGTACAAATTGAAGCGTTATCCTGATGCAATTGCGTCTTTTGAAAAACGCATCGCACTGCGCAACGGTGGATCGGTAAACGACTTTAACGCATTGGGTCGCGCATATTATTTCAACAAGGAATACAAAAAAGCGGATTCTATTTTTGCGAAAATAGTAGAAGCAAAACCTGAATTGGTGTTGGGGTATTTTTGGAGAGCGCGGTCGAACTCTAAAATGGATCCCGACTTGAAAAGTGGCGCAGCCAAACCCTATTACGAAGCTTTTATTGAACGCGCTTCGATTGATCCAGTAAAAAACAAGAAGGATTTAATTGAAGGCTACTCTTACAAGGGTTCATTTTTCGGCTTGGCGAAAGATTTTGCAAGTGCAAAAATATATTTTGCAAAAGTACTTGAGCTTGATCCGGAGAACGCAGCAGCTAAAACCTTTATGTCGAGTAAGGAATCCAAATAGCCTCGAATCTTTTGCAGATATTGTAAGTGATGATAAGGACAAAGCTCCTTTATGCGATCCAATTATTTTTTGTATTTTCGTGATACCTTGTTCATACAAGGGTCAATTGCATAGGGAGAGGTGTCAGAGTGGCCGAACGTGCAAGCTTGGAAAGTTTGTGTACCGCAAGGTACCGCGGGTTCGAATCCCGCCTTCTCCGCAGATAGATTGTGCAAAACAGTCTAAAAGCGTGTAAAATCAAGGTTTTACGCGCTTTTTTTATGTTCTTCAAATTCTAAAAAAGTCTAGGTTTGTCTATACTTTTGGTTTCTTAGCGGGTTTCTTTTTTTTGAAGCCAAAAAAGAAACCAAGCAATTAGACGTTAATAGACATAATAATACTGAAAAACAATGAGTTAGGCGACTATTTTCCTCTTTGGAAACGTATGTTTGTAACATAAATAAAGGGGGGCACAACGTAAAAAATTGGTGCCAAATGTCGATAATCAGGTCGCCGTCAATATATTCATAATAAAGAATAATTTTCTTAATAATATTTTGACGCTTTGATAAATAAGCTACTTAAACCAACTCCGACCTAAAAAGCAACTTCAAAAACTCACTCGATTCATAAGGTTTTTCCGAACAACAAATTGCCATTCCTTCCGCCAAAATTTCTTTGTTTATTTTTTTACCGATAAAAACAATTTTGCTCACTCTTTCTTCATTTCCCCAATTGCCAGCGGATTCGCTAACGTATTGATTGTTCACCGACTGAAAAACCAGCTTTTCTTCGAAATGCTTAAAGTTCAAAATCCCTTTCACCCTGTATAATTTGAAGGCCGCATCATTCAGGAGCATTCTCATCCAGATGTCAAATTTCAAAAGATCCAAAGGTTCGGAAAAAACAAAACTACAGCTTGAAATATCGCTGTGCAATTGTGTTTTCTGATTGGGATTGAGTGCCGGGGATTTCTCTAGCGGCGAAGAAAAAGCGTTGAACGAAAGTCCGCCAAGTGAAGGCGTTTCAATTTTAGCATTTAAAATATTTTCTCTGCTGAAGGCTTTCAAATTTAAAAGATCAATTCCTTCTACCTTACCAAATGCAGACTCTCTGATGAGAGCCTGATTGTTCATTCTTTTGACAATATTGGTCACCGTTTCTTTTTGATATGCATCAACCTTATCTGTTTTATTGACCAGTACTACATCTGCTATTGCCACCTGTTTGCAGGCTTCTTCCTGATCTTCGAGTTGCTGTTCAATAAAACGGGCATCTACCAATGTAATTACAGCGTCCAATCGGAAAGCACTTTGTATGGTTTCATCTGCCAAAAAACTCATAGCTACCGGAGCCGGATCAGCAATGCCTGTTGTTTCCACCACTAGGTGATGAATTCCCGGATGGGTTTTGATTAATTTTTGAAGAACAGTAATCAGTTCATCATTTAACTCACAACAGACGCAGCCGCTGGACAGCTCAAATATTCCGTCTTCAACACCCACCACTAAATCGCTGTCGATGTTGATTTCCCCAAATTCATTTTCAATGACGGCGATTTTCTTTGTTGGATTTTGCCTGATTAATTCATTCAACAAAGTTGTTTTTCCGGCGCCGAGAAACCCTGTGAGAATGGTTACAGGAATTCTTTGATCTTGTTTGTTATTTTCCATAATCCAATAATTCTTTTCCTGAGTTTTTCATAAGTCCGATAGCCCATTTAATAATGACAAGTGAACTGATAATACCTACGATAGCATCGAACGCAATCCAATCAAAATAATATCCGATGAGAAGGGAAACAATAGCGGCAATACTTGTGAGCATATCGGCCAGCACATGAAAATATGCCGCGCGAATATTGTGATCGCCGTGGTCATGATCATGATGAAGCACCTTTGCGCTAATTGCATTTACAACCAATCCAATAATACCAACCAAAATAGCTTCCTTAAATTTAATTGTTTCGGGATGCATCAATCGCTCTATAGATTCCACCGACATTAGGAAAGCCACTATCAATAGTACTATAGCGCTGGTGTACCCTGCAAGCGATAAAATTTTAGCTGTTCCGTTTTTAAATTTTTCGTTTGCCTTGTGTCTTCGTGCAAAGTAATAGGCGATCCAGCAAAGTCCTATGGCAAAAACATGGGAAGCCATGTGCCAGCCATCGGCCAGTAAAGCCATTGAGTGTGAATGATAGCCAATGCCTATTTCCAAAGCTACGGCCAGCACATTGATGAGTACTACTGTTTTTGCTTTTCGTTCGTGATCGTGATGATGGTGTGAAGGATTTTCACAAGAATGTTCACTGCCCAAAGGCATTTCTATTTTTTGCCGGATATCTTTTTTGGTAACTTCCTCTAAAGGTTTTTCCAATAGATACCTGTTCATTTTACTGATATTTCCATTGGGAAAAACCATGATCACGGTAGTTCTGTTTTGACCGTTGGCATAACCCGTTTCAGAAATGAGAATGGAATGCTCCTCGTTGATGCGGAGTTTCCTTCTTACCCATTCTTTTATTTTCTCTCTTAAATCTTCTGTTTTCATAGATTTACGCGCGAATATCCATTATTACTATTTCTCCGTTTTTGCTTCCGGTGGCCAGTTGTAAATCGTTGGGAGCCCACATTAATGACGTAAGTTCGTTGCCTATTTTCCATTTAACAACAGCTTTGTCTGAACTTTCGGGATACCACAATACTACTCTGCCCTCCACATCAGCAGAGGCCAGTAATTTTCCTTTGTGCTGAAATTGCAGGGCACTGATTTTAGTGGAGTGTCCCGACAGTGTTAATGGCGCTGTACCGATGGGAATTTTTCCAGCGAATTTCCACAGAATCAATTCAGCATCATTCGGAGTAGCGAGGAATTTGGCTTCACTGTCCCAAGCCATATTTCTTAATTTTCCGGGATAGCCCGACATTTGAAAATCGCTTTTAAGCAGATAAGGCAATGGCCACACATGAACACAATTGTCCTGCGTTCCTGCACAAATGAATTTTGAGTCGGGACTCCAGAAAAGAGAAATCATGGAATTTTGCCAAGGCAAAGTTTGATACGGTTCTTTTTCTTCCACCTTAATTATTTTCACTCCGCCATAGCAGGCATAAGCCATTTCACTACTATCGGCTTTCCAGCATAAAGAAGCAATAGAACTGCCTGCTTCAATATACTCATGAATCAGTTCGCCCTGCGCCGACCATAACCTCAAAAGTTTTCCTGACGCGCTGGCAAAATATTTTCCGTTGGGCGACCAGTTTACATGCTCCACCCAATGGCTACCGCCTTCCAGTTCTTTAATCGTATTTCCTGCCTCGGTATCCCACAAGCGGATTTTTCCATCCTGTCCGCCGGAAAGAAATTTATTTTCCTGAGGAGAATGCGCCAAACAAATAATGCCTGAGGCATGTGCTTCGGCGTGAGTGTAGGTTTGTGTGGTTTTAGTATTGATCACACAAATTTCTCCGGCAGCCGAAGAAGCGCAAAGCCACTGCGCATCTTTTGACCAGCTCAAGCCGGTAATGTAATCCTTAAGCTGCGTGCGCCACACTTCCTGATTATTTTGCGTTTGTAATTCTTTGTTCATCACAGTACAGCTTCTTTAGAGCGGATGAGGCAGGATTGAAATCCTTTCATGATTTCTTCGCGGTTTAGATTTTTACCAATAAACACCACTTGATTTTTTCGCTTTTCGCCGGGACGCCATTTCCTGTCGGATTGCGCATCAAAAAGCATGTGTACTCCCTGAAAAACAAAACGCTCATCGTTGCCCTTAATATTTAAAATTCCCTTCATCCGGAAAATATCAGTTCCCTTGTTTTGCAACAACCAGTTGATCCACTCATCCATTTTTTGAAGATCCAGTTCCCCTTCGGTGTCAATACCAACAGAAGACACGGCATTGTCGTGTTCATGCGTATGCTCAAATTCACGAAAAGAAAGAGGCCATACTAAATTTTCATTCTGAAAAATTTTCATTCCAAATTCATTGGGGTGGTGTTGTGTATATAAAATATAGTATCCGTTTTTTTTCATCTTGAACTTATATTCATTCACCTTGTCATCCACCACAAGTTGATTCAGCGCGTTATTTGTTTTAAGAAATTTTTGTGGGCGGATGAGAAAAGACGCTTCAGAAAAAAGTTTGATGGCCAGTTTCTTTCCATTTTCAATTTCATTTTCCTCTGCCGAATCGACTTTAACAATCGCAATATCCATAGTGGGATCAGGCCCTTCGTCCAACGCCAAAGAATATTCAAATTCATTCAATTCGTAAATAGCAGCCCATTCAAAAGGAACTTCTTCATTTAAAATACCGGGATTGATTTCCACTTTGGCATTAAGGTCGAAGGCTTTTACATTTAGTATTTTGTCCATGTCGATATCCGCATCTTTGGTTTTGTAAACCTTAGCTTGCGGGTTCATCCGTTGTATTTTATTTTCCAGTTTTTCAAGTTCGCCGGCACTCACCAAATCAATTTTATTGAGCAGAATAACATCGGCAAAAGCGATTTGCTCCTGACATTCGGAACTGTTGTCGATGTGTAACCACACGTGCTTTGTATCCACCACGGTGATGATCGCATCCAAACTCATCTGTTCTTTCATTTCATCGTCTACCCAAAAAGTTTGTGCTACAGGCGCAGGATTGGCGAGTCCTGTAGTTTCTACAATGATGTAGTCAAATTTATCTTTGCGCTTCATGAGCTGTCCGAGAATACGGATAAGGTCGCCGCGCACCGTACAGCAAATACAGCCATTGTTCATTTCAAATATTTCTTCATCGGCACCTATCACCAATTCATGATCAACACCCACTTCGCCAAATTCATTTTCAATCACCGCAATTTTTTTACCGTGATTTTCTTTTAATATCCTGTTCAGTAAAGTTGTTTTTCCAGAGCCTAAAAATCCTGTAAGGATAGTCACCGGAATGGTTTTGTTATTTTCCATATATCAATTTTTTTTAGTTTTTAATCCGTCAATATCCCATTTGCGCACGTAGGTGAGCGGCTTGCCGATTTTAAATTTCAGGGTTTCATTTTCTTTGTAAATTACAATGATAGTTTCCACATCGGGACAATTAGGTTCTGCGCATTTAAGCTCCGTCACTGTGATGATGACATCATCTGATAAAAGCAATTTAGTCCTTGTCCATTCCTTGACAAGTTTCTTGATTTTACTATTATCTATATCGTTGGGGTTTTTTAAAAGTGCCATAATTAAAACAACATTTTTTCAATAACACTAACCATTAACATACATAAAACACCAAGACTAATTACCACTCCCTGCACCAACTGATATTGTACTTTAGAAGTGTTGTGTAACTCAGGAATCAAATCTGTTGAAGCGATATAAATAAATCCCCCGGCTGCAATAGGTAAAAGATAATTGACCGGAAGCGCCATAAAAGAACCCAGTAGCAATACCGCCACCACTCCAGCAACACAGGTAAGCGAACAAAGGAAATTATACCACACCGCCTGTTTGGGCGAATAGCCGCCGTGAATCAACGCGCCTATATCACCCACTTCCTGCGGAATTTCATGAATGATAATGGCGAGCGTTGTGGTCACGCCCAACGCCGGACTGGCCATAAAACTTCCGGCAATCAAAGTACCATCAATGAAATTGTGAACGGCATCGCCCACCAGATTCATTTTTGCCATAGGTTGTGGTTTTGTGACAGAATGCAGCACAGGCGTATAAAACTGATGCTTCCAACGAATTAT
This sequence comes from Flavobacteriales bacterium, assembly GCA_947444925.1. GTDB lineage: Bacteria > Bacteroidota > Bacteroidia > Flavobacteriales_C > JAHEZL01. The sequence continues at coordinate 87,125 of CANFBW010000002.1, forward strand.
TTTTTCAAGAAAAAAGAACAATAATATTCCTCCCACTGTAACCACCAACACAGAATGCATATCGCCAATGCGTGTGATGGCATCAGGAATAAGATGCAAAAACGCATCGCCCAGCAACACACCCACTGCGAGACTCATTAAAAACTGCAAAGAATTTTTAAGGGTTTTCTCCTTGATAAATAAAGCAAATGCTCCTATCAAAGAAACGAAGCTCACTATGAGTGCGGCCAAAACCGAATTTATCCAAATTACATCCATATCACTTTTTTATAAATTCCATGTGTCTTCAAAAGAAATTCCTGTCTGCATCGCTATAATTTCAGAATCTGTACAAATACATTCTTGTAAACCTGAAGTGATTTGCTCCACGTCCATATCCTGACCGATGATTACCAGTTCATTTATCCTGTCACCCCATGTTTCATCCATACGAGCAAGAATAGAAGCTTCATCGCCATTGTGGTTTTTCCATTCTTCCCTTGGTTTGGAAATCCACCATACACCTGCCTTTTCGGGACTCACAGAACCACCTGCTTGATTCCAGCTAAAAGCATCCTCAGGGCGAGAAGCCATCCAAAACATTCCTTTACTGCGCAAAACATTTTCAGGCCAGTAATCATTTACATACTCTAAAAATCTTGCAGGATGAAAAGGTTTTTTCTCTCTGAAAACAAAAGAACTTAATCCATATTCTTCTGTTTCCGGTGTGTGTGGTTTTTCTAATTCATTGATCCAACTGAGCGCAGCCGATGACTTTTCAAAATCGAAGAGTCGAGTATTAATAATTTCATCTAAAGGAACTTTGCCAAAAGAAGATTCAATGATTTTTGCAGAAGAATTGAGCTTGCGAAGGATTGCTTTTAATTCTGCCAAACGTTGCGGACGAACTAAATCGGATTTATTTATAACAATGACGTTGGCAAATTCTATCTGATCGACCAAAAGATTGACTATTGTTCTATCGTCGTCCTGATCGTTATTTAATTTTCTTTCATAAATCGTTTCTAAGCTTTGAAAATCTTCTGCGAAATTAAACGCATCTACAACAGTGACCAGAGTATCTAAAGAACTGAATTTAGAAAGATCAATTCCTGATGGCTCATCTATATAAGAAAAAGTTTGTGCAACAGGTAAAGGTTCCGAGATGCCAGTGGATTCAATCACCAAATAATCAAACCTGTTTTCCATCGCTAATTTTTCTACTTCTTTCAAAAGGTCTTCACGCAGGGTACAGCAAATACATCCGTTCGACATCTCTACGAGTTTTTCTTCCGTGCGCGATAGCACATTTTCGTTTTTTACAGTAGAGGCATCTACATTAACTTCACTCATGTCATTGACGATCACTGCCACTTTCATTCCTTCCTTGTTGTGCAAAATGTGATTGAGTAAAGTGGTTTTTCCTGCACCAAGAAATCCACTTAAAACTGTTACAGGTAATTTTTTCATTTTCATATTTTTATTTCTCTATTCTATATAAGGGCGGAACCGGGGATTGGTTCCGCCCCAATTGAGGGGAGAGGAGGGATTTTATTTTAGTTTATATGCCAATCCTAATGAACCATTGATCCAACTCATTTGCTGATTGGTGACCAATCTTCCTGCGGTATTGCTCCTGTTTTCATTACTGATGGCAACTCCCGGCGTGCTGAAATAATCGCACATTAATGAAAGTGCCATTTTTTCGGAAAAGGAATATTTAAATCCTAAACCCAGCTGCCAGCCAAAAGCCGAAGCTGTTGAACTCAATTGCGTGAAGGCCGGATTATCTTCCAGCTGAACTGAAACTTCAGGAGTGGAGATGCTTTGCGCCAATCCGCCTAAAGCACGGGCTTCTATACTGAATTTATTGAAAGGCAATGAAAAATATGGCCCTACCAAAAAGTTCAATGTTCTGTATCTGCTGTTGGTGATAACAGTAGATTCGTCAACACCAAAGGCATCGGTATAGCTGTCTCCTAATTTGGTAGCATCGTCCTTAGTTAATCCACCGTGATCGGAAAAATTTAGTACGCCTCCGACTCCTATATTTTTGTGGAAATAATAAGCTCCGTCAAATCCAATATTGAATCCTGTTTTCGCAAATCCGGAAGTATTGTTCCAGCTGCCAAACTCACCTAAATCAGTGGAAGCAAAATTCCCAAGCGGAGCTGATACTCCTCCTGAAAGGCCAAGAAAAAAATTGCCTGTGCTTTCTTCCTGCGCACAGATGGTTGATGTAAGCAGCACTATTGCTGTGAGTACACTGAATATATTTTTTGTTTTCATATCCTGTTTTTAAAAATTAATTTCTGCTTATTGAATAGTTACATTGAATCCTACATCTAAATCGGTGGAGCCCGGCGTGTAAGTGCCATTTTTAGAATTGGGCTGGTGTCTCAGCATCAATCTCAACCAGCCTGTACTGTTGGCTCCTGTGACAAAACTTGATTGTAAGCCCAAAGGATAAACCTGCGGATTAGAATCATGATCTGTAATACTCACAGTAAGATTCAATGCGTTGGAACTCACTGTTGCAGTGGTAGAAGCATTGGTAGGAATAGGATCGGGAAGCACATCTCCGGAAGTATAAGGAATTACAAAAGCACTCATGCTTGGCAGTGATTGATAAAAAAACAAATGATAGTTTGCCCTTTCTTTTATTTCATTGGAAACATTGAAAACCGGACTCTGTGATTTATCCAGCAGCACCAGCTCGGCAGTATAAGTAGCATTGGCTTTCAGTGTAAGGTCGACTTTGCTCACATCTACAGGTAAAGGATAGCCATTAGCATCTAGCAGCTGTTCCCACGTGGCGGTATCTTTATCAAAAGGAGCCAGTGTGTTGGTAACAATTACAGAAACCGTTGTGAGGGCTTCATTGGCGATAGTAGGCGCAACTACCTGCTCCTCCTTGTTACAGGCTTGTATGGTGAAAGCCACCAATACTACAGCCAGTAATTTTGTTTTTGAAATGTACTTCATTTTAATCATCGTTTAAGGTTTAATTATTATTGGTATTGTGTTTAGAAAATTCAAAAGGGACTTTTATTCTCAGCACGAAATTTCTGCCTAAATCATCAGTGAAATAGCGAAAACGGTTGAGATAATCCCTGTAAGATTTGTTGAGCATATTGTTCACCGAAAAATCAACGGAAACAACTTGCTTGCCTATAAGGAAATCAAAGTTGATATTGGCACCTAACAAAACATATCCCGCCGGAGGAAGCGCAAAGTCGCTGTTGGCAGGAACATTATTTTGTTTTGCCACATTCAGGTTGCTGATGCCCAGCGATACTTTTTGGAGTTTTCCGATTTTTCCGATTTCATATTTTATAGAATTATCTATTCTATTAGACGGTGCATAAATCAGGAAATCATGAATGCTGTTATTGTAAGCATAGATATAAGATGTTTTTGTGGTAAAAGTAATTTTGTGAAGTGTATATTCTGCTTTCACATCAACTCCGGTAAATACAACATTTGCTTGTGTATAGCTGAAAGCAGGGAATGACCCGCGAATGGTATGAATAGCAATTAAATCGGGTTTGAGATAAGTGTAATTGATAATGATGTTATGGTAAGCACCAAAATTCAACACAAAATTTTTGTTGGAATATTTTATTTCCGAATTGAAATTATACGCGTGTTCAGGAACGAGATTAGAATTTCCTATTTCATACGAAGCTGCACTTTGATGAACTCCCTTAGAAAACAGTTCATTCACAGTAGGCGCTTTCCATGCCGTGCTAAAATTTGCACTTATGCTCATTTTCTCTGTGAGTCGGTATTCGGCTCCTGCAGCGATAGTGAAATTTTCGTAGTGGTAAGTGGGGGTAATGACCTGCGCGGTAGTGTTATCAAGCATATAAACTCTCATCCATCTGTAATCGTAGCGGATACCGCCTTCTATACTCCACCTGTTTTTCTGCCATTTCTCAATCCATAAAATTCCGCCGCCATAGTTCCTGAAATTAGGAATCAAAAATTCGTACTTCCGTACATTTCCCTGTGTAATTCCATTAAATCCGATGCTTCCCTTTATGTTTTTAAAAGATTTATGTTCCCAAATACCATCGAGTGTTTGGGTTTGTATTCTCAAATAAAGTTCGGGATTCAGCTTGCCTGTAAAAGGGATATATCCATATTCCGATCTTTCGTTTTGCTGGGAAGCAAAGGTTAATTCAAACCTTCCCAGTTTTTCAGATTTGTAATATGCTTTTGCTTTAAACAAATTGTGTTGAACCAATTGATAAGGACGATCGATAGTATAAGTGAATACATCGGGAGTAAGGGGCTTATCTCTTTTAATTGCCGACAGAATATCACTTACCGCTTCGGCATGTGTGCCGGAAAAAATTCCCAGCTGAGTAAAAAAGCTACTGTAATAAAGTTCCGCTCCGTAATTCTTTTTAGTGTAGGCTAAAGTGGCGGAATAATTAATTTCTTTAGAGGCTGTATTATCCATATAATAATAAGCCGTTCTGCTATTTCCTGAGCGTTTATAAGTTCCCTGTACACGCCAGCTTAATCCCGAAAATTTTTTACCAAAAGCTCCATCCAACATTGCAGAAGATGTTCCCGCATATCCGTTGCTCATGCCAACTAAATTTATTTCTCCGCCAATGCCGGGATTAATACGCATTTTTTTAGGCTCCACCAGAATAACTCCCCCGATCGCATCAGAACCGTAACGGATACTTGCTGCACCTTTCACCACAATTAGATTAGTAGCGATGAAGGGATCAATTTCGGGAGCATGCTCCGACCCCCATTGCTGACCCTCCTGTCTTATTCCATTATTCAATATCAATATCCGATTGCTGTGTAATCCGTGGATAACAGGTTTTGAAATAGAAGGGCCAGTTTGAATCGTATAAACACCGGCAAGACTTTTCAGAGATTCACCTAAAGAAAGTCCTCTTGTTTTGTCGAGTTCCTTTCCTTTGATTTGTTCCTGTGGTTGTATCAACGGCACACTATCATTACCTCTTCTTTTTACAATCAATATTTCATGAATCGAACAAGTATCGAAATGCATGGTTACATCCTGTGAATGATTCCCCTGTATGTGCAAAGTGCACGTAAACGTTTTGTGCCCCACATGACTATACTGTACCGTATATGAACCCGCGCAAATAAAATTTAAATGATACACTCCACTATCATTAGTGGCCATACCTTTATTGAGTTCTTTAATTTCCACAGAAACAGATGATAAATTTTGATGGGTTTCGCCACTGTACACTTTCCCGCTTAGAGTAAAAGAGCATTTGTCTGTATTCACCTGAGCGTATAAATGCCCATAACAAAACAGCATTGACATGCTTGCCGTATAAAAAAACTTCATGAAATAATTAGAATTTAAAACCAATTAATCCGCCTGTTCAGCAAGGAATAATTACAACACTTACTTTAAATAGTATTTGCTGCGGGAGGAGATCTTCCTGAGGATTCAGGAGTGATTTTTTCTGCTTTAAGCAGTAAAAGGGAATAATTGTTATAAGTATAAAAAACCGGACTTTTTACAAAAACTAAATCATTGTAATACAATTCATGTGAAAGATTCAGAGAACATATTTTACATTTCTCATCTGCTTTACAGATTTCTTGTTCGGGATTATCATGCTTTTTTTGATGCGCTGAATGCTGCGTGTGATTGTGTAAAAACCCCGATACAACCTGTATAAAAAGAAGGTTGAAAAGGAGAACACCCGATAAAACGATATTTAAAATTGCTCGTATTTTCACAAATTTTTGTTGCAACAACGATTCAAATGTATAAATATATTTTTAATGCAACAATGTTTCACGTAAACTTAACATAGACTACGGAAAATAATATCTTTGCAGAATGGCACATTTAAAGAAAGAAAATATTGAGCACCTTCTTCGGGAACATCAGCTAAAATTAACACCCCAAAGAGTGGCTGTGCTAAAAGTATTCTTAGAAAGAGACAAAGTGATGAGTCTGGCTTCCCTCAACAAATACTTAGGGAAAGATTTTGACAGGATTACTTTGTACCGCACATTGAATGCCTTTGAAGAAAAAGGATTGATCCATAAAATCCCTGATAAAGAAGTTGCTTCTTATGCGCTTTGTAAACATGACTCCATCAGCCATTCACACGAAGACAACCACGCTCATTTCAAATGCACCAGTTGTTCCCTTACTGTTTGCCTCGATGAAGTTCAGATTCCACAAATAGTTCTTCCAAAGAAATTCAAGGCTCAAAAATTCAATTTTATAGTGGAAGGGCTTTGCGAGGACTGTAAAAAGTAATATCCTGAAATCTAGTTGAAATACAAACTGCTTTCATAAACCAATCTCAACTATTTTCAATTTCGAACATTTTGCATTTTTTGCAAATAGTTAAAGTGTCTTAGTCGATGAGATCGGCATTTAATTGGCTCAGAAGCTCTATGACTGTAAGAATTTTGTTACAAATGTGTAGCTTTGAGCCCGCTGAAAGGGACTTTACAAATAAAAGTGTAAAGTCCCTTTTTTTGTGCCAACGAATTTTATTTGCTCTGTATAAAAAAGCTAATATTGTTTTTCAAATAAGATGCAATCGAAAAATTAAGAGTCATATTGAATCATATTTTGCCTATTGACGAGGAAAGTTGGGCCATGCTGTTGCCGCACCTGAAATCGCAGCAAATGGAGTGCGGTGATTTTTTGTGTCGCAGCGGTGAAATTTGCAAATCCATTGCGTTCATTCAAAGTGGTTCCATGCGTGCCTATTATACTTCGGACGATTTGTTAGAGACCAATTTATTGCTCTGTTCGCAAAATGAATTTATTTGTGATTACGAAAGTTTTATTACGCAGTCGCCTGCGAAATACAATGTTGAAGCCATCGAAAGAACAAATGTGATAGTGTTGTCGAAGTCGGTTTTGGATGCCTTGTACGCGGAATCTTTTTATTGGAATTGCTTCGGGCGGAAAGTGGCCGAAGGGATATATTTGAGCTCGAAAGCGCGTGCGGAAGAACTGCTGTTTTATGGACCTGAAGAGCGTTACCTGCGCTTGATGCGCAAACACCCCGAATATTTTCAAAAGTATGCGCTGAAACATTTGGCGGGCTACTTGGGGATTGCCCCGCAATCGCTCAGTAGAATTCGTGCACGACTTGTGCAGCATTAATTAACTTGGGTTAAGCAGTGCACTCATCGCAGTTTATTATTTTTGTTGCATGATAATTCAAATTTCTGGAATACTATTATTTGTAATTTTTGTCCTGATTTCGGGCATTCACTTTTACTGGGCGTTCGGCGGCAAATGGGGCGTTGATGCAGCATTGCCTAGCAATGGTGAAGGAGAACGCGTGTTGAAGCCTCGACAAATTGACACCTTTGCTGTTGCTGCCGTGTTTGCTGGAATTGGTGTTTTTTATTTGGTGATGGGTACTGTAGTGCTTATTGATTTGCCTTTATGGATGCCCAAGTATTTGGGGTGGATTTTTCCTTTTGTTTTTTTAATCAGAGCGGTCGGTGACTTTAAATATTTGGGAATTTTTAAAAAAGAAAAGAGGAGTTTATTTGCCCAGCTGGACACTAAATATTATTCTCCTCTTTGTTTGTTCATCACTTTTTTAGCAGTGCTTGTTCAAGTTTTTCGATGAATAATTTTATGATTATCCGCAATTGTACCAGTCCTCTCACAGAAGTGGCGATAGATCCTTTAAAGACCGAAACTTTGTTTCTCCTCTTAATCTCAAATCTCAGGAAGACAATCATTCGCGAAAAACCTATGTGGAAAATCGTTCGCATTTGTCCTCCTGAGGTACTCCGAAGGATCTATCGCCCTAGACATAAATCAACTGGTACAATTGCGGATAATCATATAATTTTTAACGAATTCATGGTTAATGCTGCCCTTGTTGCCATTTCTCTTAATTTAAAGGAGGCGCGCACAAGGAGAAATCAATTGCTCTATGATTCGACTGAAGCGTCGCGTGAATGGCGCTAAATTTAGCGTTTGATAACGATGGGGTCGTGCGGTCGGTTCCTTTAAATTGGAATTAGCCATATGGAGAATTTGCTTCCATATGATTTCAAGAGCAAGTGAAGGTCATATCCAATGTGTCGCCGAATCGCACAGAATGAAGAAATTTGTGGTCAATTATTTTGCGACTGCAAGGAAATTGATGGTGATAAAGATTTCGTAGGTTTCTTTGTACACGGGCATTTCAAATAATCCGTTTTTCAAAACTCTGTAGATGGTGTAGTTGTCTTTTAAGAGGTAGAAAAAATCTTGAAAATAGGTTCTTGAATCAATGTTGCAGCCACCAAATTCGAATTGAATAAAGTTTATTTTTTTGTCAGAGATCATTTTTTTTGCACCCTTCAAAGCCTCAAACTCATGCCCTTCAATGTCAAGTTTTAAAAAGTGAATTCTGTCGATGTTGTTTTTGGCGCAGTATGCGTCTACCGTCGATAATTTAATTTCTTCAGTATTGTCAAAAGCAATTCCAAAGTGATCTAACTTGCGGTGGTAAACCGAAGCCATACCTGATCCGTCGGAATTTGAGTAAAGTAACTGTGTGTTTTCAACATCACTTAAACCTAAATTATTTGAGATGAGATTGTGCACATGTTTAGTGTTTTTTAAAAAGTCGTTGTAAGTTATTACAGAAGGCTCGAAGGAGTGAATGTGTGCATTTGTATTAAATACTTTAGAAAGTTCATTGCAGTATTGTCCTATGTTGGCACCAACGTCAAAGATGGTGATTGAGGGCTCTTTTTTTAAAGCTGCAGCAACATGTTTCATTGCAAAAATCTCGCCGCCATTTTCTAAGTCTCCACCGTTGCCGTAATTCATGTTACTCAAGGTGATGCTGTTGATGGTTTCCCAAAATTTTTGATCTTTTGTTTTAAGAGACAATCGATACAGGATGGACAATATTGCTTTTTTTATGAAATTTTTCATTTATGATGATTCAATGCGTGAACTAATTCTTTGTATGCAAAAATAGTATTTTTTGAGTGTAAATTGTACTTAATCAGCTTTAAGTACTTCCGAAGTAGTTTTTTAATGATATTTTTTTTACTTTAAAACCTTAACCAACTAAAGTTGTTCTGCTCGGGACAAAATTCACAATCTAAACCAGATGAGAATATTCATACTTTACATAGGGCTTTGCCTATGTTTTACAACGGCGCATTTGTGCGCACAAGCCCCTCTTGCCAGGTTTGGAAAAATTAAATTGGTGGGTAATCAGCTTAGTTCTGAATGCGGCACAGCTATTCAATTGAGAGGCATTTCTTCATTTGGTCCGCAGTTCAATCCCAATTGCTACAACAACAATTCGTTGGATGCAATTGCCAACGATTGGCATGCTGATGTTTTTCGTATTGCCATGTATGTAAATGAAGGTGGTTATTTGAGCGATTCATCGTACTGGAAATCATGGATAGACAATCAAGTGGACGAGTGTGTGAAACGCGGTATTTACTGCATTATTGACTGGCATATTTTAGGGGTTGATGGTGATCCAAATTTGGTGCTTCCCTATGCCAAATCTTTTTGGAATTATATGTCGAAGAAGCACGCTGGCAAGAAAAATGTGCTTTATGAAATATGCAACGAACCCAATGAACGATTTCGCTATGGAAATGCAGCGAATGAAAAGGATGTGAATTGGGCGCGCATCAAGCAGTATGCTGAAATTGTCATTCCCATCATACGTAAGAATGATCCTGAGACCATGATTATTGTGGGCACACCCTACTGGAGCAATCGCCCATGGCGCGTTGTTGCTAATCCATTGACGGGAGCCAATGCTCACAACACGATGTATACTTTTCATTACTATGCTGGAACGGCACAGCACAATTTGAATTTAGATACGGTGAAAACCATTCTCGATAAAATCCCTGTTTTTGCTACAGAAGCTGGTTTGAGCGAAGAAAGTGGAACGGGTGTGGTTGATGTTAATGCTGCGCAAAATTTCGCCAATGTCCTGGGCGGCAACAATCCAGCGGGCATTAAAGTGAGTTGGTGTATTTGGAGTTTTGTTGACAAAAATGAATCGTCGGCTTTGCTTACGCCAAGCAGTTGCACCAACGGCACTTGGAACAGCAGATCTGCCGCTGGGAATGAAACCTACGACATATTGAATACGCCTGCAAAAGATGGTAGTACTTGTTTTCCTGAGCCAGTGATTTCGGTGCAACCTCAAAGCACCGTGGTGAAGTCAGGGGCCAGTACTTCAATGGTTGTTGTGGCTTCAGGCGAACAACTTCAGTATTTGTGGCAGAAGAGTGCCGACGGTATCGTTTGGACAGACATTGTTAATTCCAACAATGACAGCCTAACGATCAATGTTGCCACTATTTCTAATGAAGGGTATTATCGCGTGGAAGTTAGTAATTTCGTGGGTTATGTTTTTAGTCAAAAAGCATTTTTAAATTTTTATGAGAATGGCCCCTATTTCGGCACAGCATTAAATATACCCGGAAAAATTGAAGCAGAGAATTATGATATTGGTGGCCAAAATGTATCTTACTATGATTCATCGCCGGGCAATACCGGCAATGCTTACCGCAGTGACGATGTTGATATTCAAAGCACCACCGACAGCTTAGGAGGTTATGGAACGGGTTATTGGGTGAATGGCGAATGGTTGGAGTTTTCGGTGAATGTTTTGACTAGCGCTTCTTATGACTTTTATTTTCGTGTTGGTTCTGCTTTGGCAGGTACCAAGTTTGAAATAATTCTTGATGGCAACGTACTTATCTCACAAGTAAATGTGCCCAATTTAAACAGTTGGAGTCTATTGCGTACTGTTGCTGTGAAGGGAATTAATCTAACCAAAGGCAATAAAAAATTGAGAGTGCGCGCATTGAGCGATGGGTTTAATTTGAATTATTTTGAAGTCATTGGCCCCTTGTTCGATTGTAACTTACAGCTGAATGGAAGCGCCACCATCGACGCTTGTGGCAATTGTGCGGGCGGTAACACTGGCCTGCTTCCGAAAACCGATGCGAACAAGTGCTACGATGTGTTGACAGGAATAACCACTGTTGGCGTTGGAGCAGAAAATGTGTTGCTTTACCCCAATCCATTTGAAGAACATTTTTTTTTGCGAACGAGTGCTTTGGTTGATATTGAAATATTTGACCTTTATGGGAAATCAGTTTTTTGTCAAGCACATGTAGGGTCTACTGTCGTTGCGTTTCCAGCTACACTGGCGTCGGGGGTGTATTTTGTGCATTATACTTCTTTGGAAGGAAAAGGCGTACAAAAAATCGAAAAAAGATAGCAATTAAACACGTTTTTTTTTAGTCCAAAATCTCAGTAAAAAAAAGGTGTTTGACGAAAAATAGTAGCCACTTACTTTTTTTTTGAAAGAGCGCAAACTTGTTTTTGGTGTCACTTCGATTCTTCGAATTTGAAAGGGATCTTCGCTGAAAAAGGACGCTCCTTTGTTGGTGGATACAGCGAACTTGTAGCCAGCATCTTGAGTCGTTTTTTTGATAAGTTTATTGCATGCGCCAAAAGGATAGGAAAAGGAAATGACCTGTGTTTCAAGAAGATTTTCTATGTCTTTTCTTGACCCTTCGATTTCGCGTTTTATTTCTGTTGCCCTGCAAAGTAATAGATTGGGATGTGTTTGGGTGTGCGCACCGAATTCGATGCCGTAATTTCTCATTTCAATAGCCTGTGTTTTGTTGAGAAGTGCTACTGCAGGCTCCCCTTCAGCGTTGCTCCAAGTGTTGTTTGTGGTTTTGGATACGCAAAAAATAATTGCTTTAAAATCGTATTTTTTTAAGATTGGAAACGCAATGTCGAAGTTGTCTACGTATCCATCATCAAAGGTTAATATTACTTTTTTGTTTAGGTTTTGTATAGGGTCTTTTTGCAAATCTTCAAAGGTGATACATTGGAAATTTTGTTGATGCAGATAAAGCATTTGTTTTTCAAATTCTTTTTCCCAAACGTATATTTTGTGTTTGCCAATGGCGCAATTTTGGTTGACAATGCGGTGGTAAAGGAGAACGGGCAATTGATAGTTCGTTGGCATACTTTTTTAAAGGATGAATTTGTTGCACATGGTTAAATTTTAGTGCCAGTAGTCATCTCAAAAAAAGTATAACATGAAAGTATCTGGTTTTTCTTTTATTAAAAATGCATTGAAATACGACTACCCAATTAGGGAGGCTATTTTATCCATCTTGCCCATTTGTGATGAATTTGTAATCGCGGTTGGAGAATCAGACGATGATACTTTGAATTACATCGAATCCATTAACTCCCCAAAAATAAAAATATTAAAAACCGTTTGGGATGAAACATTGCGTGAGGCAGGGTGTGTACTGGCTGAGGAGAGCAATAAAGCATTTAGGGCCATTGACGAGGACAGTGATTGGGCATTTTACGTGCAAGGCGACGAGGTTTTTCACGAAAATGATTTGCTCAAAATTAAAAATGCAATGATACAATACAAGTACGACAGCGAAATTGACGGATTGCTTTTCGATCACTTAAATTTTTACGGTTCGTACGATTACTATGCAGATTCACGGCATTGGCAGAAAAAGGAAATACGGGTGGTGAGGAACAATAAAAATATTTATTCATATAAGGACGCCATGAGTTTTCGTCAGGGCAAAAACAGAAAATTAAATGTGGCATATGTTGATGCCTGCATTTATCATTACGGTTGGGTAAAAAAGCCGAGCGCAATGCAACAGAAGCAAGTAGCGTTTCAAAAGTTATGGCACAGCGATGAATGGCTTGCTGAAAACACAAGTGCTGCTGAGGAGTTTGACTTTACGAATGCTGATTCTGTGGCACTTTTCAATGGCTCGCATCCTAAGGTAATGCACGAGCGCATTGCGCAAATGAATTGGCAATTTTCTTTTAATCCTAGTAGAGCTAAAAAGGAATCACTTCGTCGGCGCGTTCTAAATAAGATTTATAAAAGCACGGGCTTGCACATTGGGGAATTCAAAAATTATTTGTTGCTGCGCAAATAGCCTAATTTTTTTCAGCTTTGCCAATGGTCGTTATTTGCCATACAACTACTGCTGCAAGTGCTGTTGAGATAAGTAAAACAAGATTGTTTTGATCGGGAATTTCATCGGTCATTGAGCCTGTTTTGTAGGCGACCACGATGGCCAGGCTGTTATTGAGCGCGTGCGCAAGCATGGAGCTGCGGATATCTTTGCTCCAATAGTACAAATAGCCCAAAACGAGTCCCAGGAGTAGTCGAACGAAAAATCCATAAAATTGAAAATGAATCAAACTAAAAAGGGTTGCGCCTACAAAAATGGCAAGGTGCGTGTTCATTTTACTTTGTAATAAAATGTTTTGCAAGCCAGCTCTAAAAACCAATTCTTCAGCAATGGCGGTCACTACACCAATGAAAAGAACCATTAAAGTAAGTTCGCCTAGCGAATGAATATCAGTAAAACTCAACGTATAAATTCCGCTTTGAATTTCAGGGGCCAACAACCAATTTTGCAAGCTTTGCCATGGAATGTAAATGTTGCGATTCCATTCGCCAATAAGTCCGACCAAGGGCATCACTAAAAGCAGGAGAACTGCTGATAAAGCATACATTTTTAAATTGGCTGGACGAGACGCAATAATCGAGAGCGGTTTTTTGTATACAATCCAGAGAAAAATACTTCCCGCTGTGAGTAATGAAAGTTGATTGCTCAAAATCAAGAACCATTTTGCATAGACCATGTGTTGGTAGTTGGGGAGGTATTGCGGCAGTAAATCAAAGCCATATTTTGCTGCTTCATCAGGACTCAGCCCGCTGTTCATACTTATTTTTGTCAGCTCCTCAATGATTTCATTGACCGCGTTTAAGTCGGCGCCTGAGAAATCAAAGCACCATTGAAAGATGCCCATAATCAGCAAAGGAACGAGTACTAAGGCTGCTGTGCTGATAGCAACAAGTAAAGCCAGTTTTACCCAAGTGGAGCTATTTTCGAAGAAAGGTCGATTCATTTTAAAATTCTCTATTTTTGCATTTATGGTAAAGATAGGAAATATAGAGTTGCCCGATTTTTCGCTGCTGCTTGCGCCAATGGAAGATGTGAGTGACCCGCCATTTCGGATGCTGTGTAAAAAGCACGGTGCTGACTTGATGTACACCGAGTTCATTTCTTCAGAAGGCTTGATTAGAGACGCATTTAAGAGTCGGCAGAAGTTAGATATTTACGAAGCAGAGCGTCCTATAGGGATACAAATTTTTGGTGGAGACATTGAAGCAATGGGCGAAGCAGCGGCTATTGTAGAGTCGGCGAATCCTGATTTGATTGATATTAATTTTGGTTGTCCTGTGAAAAAGGTTGTTTGTAAAGGTGGCGGAGCCGCTATATTGCAAGATATTCCAAAGATGGTTCGCCTGACAGAACAAATTGTGAAATCTACCAATCTGCCAGTTACTGTTAAAACACGTTTGGGCTGGGATGAAAAATCAAAACACATTGTTGATGTTGCTGAGCGCTTGCAGGATATAGGCATTAAAGCCTTGTCGATTCACGGAAGAACGCGTGTGCAAATGTATAAGGGTGATGCGGATTGGACTTTAATTGGCGAGGTAAAAAACAATCCGCGCATGAAAATTCCAATCTTTGGAAACGGCGATATTGATTCACCTGAAAAAGCAAAATTGTACAAGGAGCGTTATGGTGTCGATGGCATTATGATTGGTCGTGGTGCTATTGGTCATCCCTGGATATTTGAGGAAGTAAAACATTTTTTGAAAACCGGCGAACACTTGCCTCCGCCAACGATTGAACAACGGGTAGAAGCTTGCAAATTTCACTTGCATCAATCCTTAAAATGGAAGGGTGAAAAATTGGGAGTGGTAGAAATGCGCCGTCATTACGCCAATTATTTTAAGGGCTATCCCAACATCAAAGATTACCGCTTAAGAATGTGCACATTGGATGATTCACAAGATGTGGAAGTGGTGTTGAACGAAGTGATGGTGAAGTATCAGGGGATGCACATCGAAGTATAGCTTCACGTCGAAATTCTGTTTACAATTTTATTTTAAGAAAGGCTTCGAAGGGCCTTCTGTGCAAAAATTTGTTGCTGTCCCAAAGCAGCGCGCACGCCATCACTAAAAATGGCATTGCCGGAATTTTGTAGCGCACAAGGGTGCCTATGATGGGTGTTACTACGCCTGATAGGGTGTACAAGATGAGCGTGAAGGAAGCAAAAAAAATGAGATAGGTGCTGGTGCGAGCGTCGGGTTTCTTGAACCAAAGTATTGTGATTAAGAAAACAAGGAACAGTAATGTGTTTTCTAAAGCCGACGCCAGCACGACTGGTGAAAAAGGCTGCAGACCGTCCCAAATGAAAGGCCGAAGAAACGCATTGAACAAGCCTTCAGGCACCGCTGCAAAGAAGCTGCTGAAATTGTCGCGCAAATCATGGGTTTGCACCACACTGCCTGAATTCATCACTTGTGCCAATCCATAAAAGCTTTTTTTCTGCCATTGTAGTCCATTTAAAAAGGAATGAAAAGGACTGACGATGTGGAAGACGACCGCCGCTGCAATGAACATCAAATGAACGATGGCTGCTTTTAAAAATGGTTTTCTGTAGCCTTTTCTTTTGATCCAAAACAAGGAGATTAGGCCGGGAAGCAGCGCCACGGCCACATAAAATTTCACAAAAAACAAGCCAATAGAAGTGAGGGCGATGAGGGCGAAGTATTTCAAGGACTTGGGGCCATCTGACCAGCGTTCAAAGCCATAAACAAAGAGGCCCATAAGTAAAAATAAAAACCCTTCTTTCAATATTCCTGAGGACCAAAAAATCACCGAAGGCAAAAGAAAGATCGCAGAAAACAAAAATGCTTTTTTGCCTATGAATAATTTTTCAAATGCCGAGAATAGAAACAATTTTCCAATCAAAGACATTAAGCAAAAAAAGAGAATGTGCACATAAAAATACCCGCCTGAAAATATCATCATCACGGCATTGATGCGGATCATTGTGCGGTTGTCGTTGTATAGGTATTTGTTGTTGAGCACATACCAGTTGTACATTTTATCGTACACAGGTGTGAGTTGTGGTACTTCGCAGTGATAACCTGTGATCATGCGTAAATAATCGGTAGGTGATTCCCATAACAGTTGGTAAATGTGCACACTATCGTCAAAGTATTTGAATGTGTCGGCGAGATTTCTTTGCGGGTAGTACAGCGTGTATATCACACTTAAAACAACGCCTGCTGCGACGTGCAGGGCGTATACCAACAAAATACTTCTGCGCTGCAAAGCAAATCGTCCAAAAAACGGAAGTTTCCAAATAGCAAGTGCTATTGCCAACAACCACGCTATGGTGCAAAAGATTTCCATTTTTAAAATCCGATTTCTAGATCCAATTTGCTACGAAGTTGTTCGAGTAGCGGGTTTTTTTCCACCAGTTTTTTGTATTTGTCGGAAGAGGTGTACAGCCCTTTTTCTTCTGCTCCTTTTTCAATGAAGGTGCTGAGGTTGATGTCGAAATTGTTGAGTTTATTGCGCACGAAGGTGAGTAGTTCCGCTTTGATTTCTGATAGGTCGTGTTCCTGCGCTTTGTTGAAAATTTTAAGTTGTATGGTATTGCTGTCAATCAGCGTTGGTGCGTTCTTCGTGAGCGTGGTATAAATATCGAGGTCAGTGTTTTTTACCAATTCAGCATATTCACTCCACGTTGCCAAAAGGTCAGCTTCAGTGAAAGCTTTGTTGCTGTAGTCGGTGCGCACTTCTACTTTTATTTCAGTGGGCTCTGGTTTTAGAATTTTGCTGATGTTGACCGACTTCATTGCGATTTTGGTGCGGTTGAGCGTTGGTCTTTTCTCGTCGGTATTTTCTTCAGACTTTGTTGCTGCTACTGCTGCACTGTTGGTGTTTGCGGCAGTACTTTCAGAAACAATTGGTTTTTTAGCGAGTGGAGTAGCAGCCTGAATTTTAGGCAGTGGTATTCTCAGTTGGCGAAGCTTTTTTTTTTAAGATCAGATAGGTTTTCTGAACACAGTTTCAATAAGCACAGTTCTATCAGCAAACGCTTGTTTTTACTGGATTTGTATTGAATATCAGCTTCGTTGATAACTTGCAATCCGCAGAGCAAAAAATCGTCGGAACACTTTGCGGTTTGTTCGAGATAAAGTGTTTTGTTTTTTTCGGATGTTTCAAGAATGGTCGTTGTAATGGCGTTTTTACACAACAGCAAGTTTCGGAAATGTTCGCCAAGTCCAAGGATGAAGTTGTGTTCGTCAAAACCTTTGGCCAATACTTCGTTGAGCAGCATTAAACTGTCGGGAATATTTTTGTCGAGTAAAAAATTGGTCGCTTTAAAATAGTAATCTGAATCGAGCACATTCAAGGTGCTGATGACCGCTTGGTAGGTCAGGTTCTTGTTTGAGAAAGTGACCAGTTGATCAAAAATTGATAAAGCATCGCGCAATCCGCCGTCGGCTTTTTGCGCTATGATATGAAGAGCGTCGGCTTCGTAAGCGATGTTTTCTTGTTTTGCAATTTTTTCGAGGTGCTGCACGATGTCATTTACCGTTATTCTGTTGAATGAAAAAATCTGGCAACGCGAAAGGATGGTGGGCAGTATTTTGTGTTTCTCTGTGGTGGCCAATATAAATACGGCATGCGCCGGCGGTTCTTCCAATGTTTTCAAAAAGGCGTTGAACGCTGATTGAGAGAGCATGTGCACCTCATCTATAATGTAGGCTTTCTTTGTTCCGATTTGCGGTGCAATGCGCACTTGATTGACCAAGTTACGGATATCGTCTACTGAGTTGTTGGATGCAGCATCGAGTTCATATACATTGAGCGACTGCCCAGAATCAAAAGATTTGCAGGATTCACATTCATTGCAGGCCTCAATGTCTTTGGTGATGGATTGACAGTTGATGGTTTTTGCTAAAATTCGAGCGCAGGTGGTTTTTCCTGTTCCTCGCGGACCGCAAAATAAAAATGATTGCGCCACCTGATGGTTGCGAATGGCATTTTTTAACGTGGATACAATGGAAGTTTGTCCAACTACCTGATCAAAGGTGGCTGGTCTGTATTTTCGTGCCGATACTACAAAGGATTCCATGTGGAGGCAAATATAGGAAAGAGTTTAGAGTTCGCTGTATTGCACGAGGCTTGTTTTTAAACAATTTATAAAAAAGGGATTGCTATATTTGCAGTTCAGTGCAAAGTGCTTGAAAGCAACTATTAACGAGTTCTTGTTAATAAACTTTTAAAAAGATTTGGTTGTAACAAATTCTTTTGTATTTTTGCCCTCCGCTTTTTTTTATGGCGGGATGAATATTTTTAAATAAACTGATTGGTAATGAGTCAATACGAGACAATTTTTGTGATGACGCCGGTTCTTTCAGACGAACAGTTGAAAGAAACAGTGAGCGAGTATGTTAATTTATTGAAGCAAAAGGGCGCGGAAATCGTTCACCAGGACAACTGGGGCTTAAGAAAACTAGCGTATCCTATTAAAAAGAAATCAACAGGGTTTTACCACCTTATTGAATTCAAGGGACCAGGGTCTGTGATAGCAGAACTTGAATTAGCCTATAAAAGAGATGAACGATTATTGAGATTCCTTTCTGTGAATCTTGACGATCATGCAGTCGCTTTCAATGATAAATTCAGAGGAAAGTCAGGAAGTAAGTCTAAAAAAGAAGAAGTAAAAGCATAATTCGAAAACAATGGCAGCAGAGTCAGATATCAGATATCTTACACCTCCTTCAATTGAGGTAAAAAAAGATAAATATTGCCGCTTTAAAAAAAGCAAGATCAAACATGTGGATTACAAAAATCCTGATTATTTGATGCGTTTTTTAAACGAGCAAGGTAAGGTTCTTCCAAGAAGACTTACAGGTACATCTTTGAAATTTCAAAGAAAAGTATCTCAATCTATTAAAAGAGCGAGACAATTGGCATTGTTGCCGTTTGTTGCAGATAATTTAAAATAAGAATTGCAATGGAAGTGATCTTAAAAAAAGACATTCAGCCTCTTGGATTCCAAGATGATGTTGTTACAGTAAAGCCTGGTTATGGCAGAAATTTCTTGATTCCTCAAGGATACGCTGTTTTGGCTACAGTTTCTGCAAGAAAAGTACATGCTGAAAACGTTAAGCAACGCGCTAAAAAAGACGAAAAAGCAAAGGCAGATGCAAATGCATTGGCTGCTAAACTTCAAGGTTTAGAAGTTAAGGTATCAGCAAAAGCTGGCGAAAGCGGAAAAATATTTGGTTCAGTAATCAACGTACAAGTTGGTGACGCATTGAAAGCTTTGGGCGTTGAGATCGACAGAAAAACGATCAAAATCCTTGGTGGTGGCGTTAAGACTTTGGGTTCTTATGAAGCTGAAGTGAAATTGCACCGTGAAATTACTGCGAAATTTAATTTCGAAGTTGTAGCTGGATAAGCAAAACAAAAAACGTAGAAGCCCCTCGATACAAATCGAGGGGCTTTTTTTATTTTATGGGAAATGAAAAATATTAAGTTCATGTTGGTCTTGCTGTTTTCGCAACAGATGTTGTCGGCGCAAGAAATAGTCATTGCAAATTGGTACAACGACAAATCGGGGGCAGTGGTGATGTCTTTTGACGATTGGTTGGAAGGGCATGAAAAAATTGTAGTTCCTGAACTCATTAAAAGAAATTTGCCTGCTACTTTTTTTGTTTCAATACAAAACGCAAAATGGCGGCGTACTTCCTACGAAGTTATGCGCGAGGCACAGGCGCATGGCTGTGAAATTGCCAATCACACGATGACGCATCCAAGTTTACCCACGCTTTCCCACGCGGCTGCTAAAATAGAAATTGACGATGCCCGACAAACGATCATCGATTCAGTGCCCAGTGCGCAGTGCCTCACTTTTGCCTATCCTATGGGAACCAAAAATCCTGAAATCATTGCAATGGTGCAGCGCCAGCATATTGGTGCCCGCAGTGTGGCATTGATTGACGAGCGAAATATCACTTACGACTTCGCCAGCGATAGCAGTGATTATTTCAAAATAGGAACTGTTCGCGTGTGGCACATTGTAAGTTTAGAAAAGGTGGTTCAATGGCTTGATTATACTGCAAAAGGTGGTGGTTTACTTACATTTATGTTGCATTCGGTGTACAATGAAAATATAGAAAAAGGCTGGGACGCCATGCCGCAGGAATATATATGCGCGATGATGGACACCTTGAAATCGCGTCAAGATATATTGTGGGTATGTACTTTTGCTGCCGCTATGAAATACCACCAAGAAAAGAAACAAACGGAGATCAAATTGATCAAAGAAAAGAAAGGAGTGCGCACGTTTGCGCTCCAATCGCCTTTAGATGCAACGATTTACAATCAAGAACTTACATTAAAGATGGCGAAAACTGCTAATACAACTAAAATCAAACAGGGATTTAGAAATGTAGATTTTCAATATTCAGCCGATGGAAAATGGATATTGTTCAACGTGCTTCCGGGAAGCGGCAATTTCACCATCGACAGCAACTAAGGATTGAGTAAGTTGGCGTATTGGTATTCTTCAAACAAACCAATGTCGTCGTATATCAATTGACGTATGGGTAGAAAATTGTCTTTGTCGGCGTAGAAGGTGATTTTTTTGCAGTACAAGTTTGGAATTAAAATTTCTTCGTCTTCGTCCAAGTCATCATAATCATCAACCGTTTCCTTGTTTTTCTCCAACATCATGTAATCGCTGATGTTTAAACGCGTTGCGATGGTGGTTAAGGTTTCGTCTTTTTTCACAATGTATTTAACAAATGCAAACTGCGGGAAATTGCAGCTCACAACCAAGCATTTTTTGCCTTGCCACTCTGTTTCACCATCAATAGTGCAATAGTCTTTGTATCGGTAGCCTATTTTTTGTGAATAGGTATGCATGATTTTCGCGAAGTAATTAAAACCTATTTCGAATATAGTGTGGTGTTGCTTGTCGCGCAACAATGAACCGAATGGATCAAGTTTAAGGGTAACGTATGGAAACGCATTGGGCTTTACTGTTGCTTTGTTGTCGTTCGTTCCGGTGGCGAATAGCAGTTCTTTTCCGCCTTGAGGTCCTAAAGTTTTCAAGTACAGTTTAAAGGGATTGTTTTCGAGTTTGATTGCACTCGATCCTTTTTCCATCACACCTTTGATGCGCTCTGATTTTGTAAAGGTGAATGACAAAACGTTATTTGCTTTTACGGCTGCTATCGTTTTTTCAATGACTTCATTTACTTTTAAATTTTCTTGCGCCAACTTGGCGCTGCTAAAAGAAAACACAGCAGAGCAGCAAATAATAAAGAGAATTATGGCGCTGTGTTTTTTCATATTTAACTTGTTCTACGGCCAATCTCTGTATTAGATACAGCTTATTTTTTATTTCCCTTTTCCACCGCAGCAAGTGATTCCATAACCTTTATTTTCAAATTTTCTTTGAAAACCAGCATTCTTTGTTGCACTTCGGGATTGGAAGCGCCTATGATTTGTGTGGCCAGTATACCAGCATTTTTTGCTGCGTCAAGTGCCACTGTTGCTACTGGCACGCCATTGGGCATTTGTAAAATTGAAAGTACAGAGTCCCATCCGTCGATAGAGTTGCTTGATTTGATAGGCACCCCAATTACCGGAAGCGGCGTTAAAGAAGCGACCATTCCAGGCAAGTGTGCAGCACCGCCCGCACCAGCAATAATAACTTTGAGTCCTCTGCCCGCAGCAGATTTTGCGTATTCAAACATACGCTCTGGCGTGCGGTGCGCAGATACTACGGTGATTTCAAATGAGATTTTCAACTCCGTTAGCACATCAGCAGCATCTTGCATGATTCTTAAATCTGATTGGCTACCCATGATGATTCCTACTTCTGCGCTCATGCTATTACTTTTAAAGTGTCTTTAATAATTTTTGCTTTAACAATGGCTTTCTCAAGGCTTTTGTCGACTACAGTGACATGTCCCATTTTGCGAAAAGGTTTTGTTTCGGTTTTTCCATAAATGTGCACATTGACACCGTCAGTGGCCATTGCCTGCTCAATGCCTTGGTATTTGACAGCGCCCACATAATCTTTTTCGCCAAGTAAATTCACCATTACTGAAGGGATGGTGATGTCGGTATTTCCTAAGGGCATGCCCATAAGACAGCGTAGCAATTGGTCGTATTGCGAAGTTTCGTTGCCTTCAATAGTTTGATGCCCACTGTTGTGAGGGCGCGGCGCAATTTCATTCACAAGCAGTTCGCCCTCCTTGGTGATGAACATTTCCACGGCAAGTATACCCACCATATCTAGTTGCACAATGATTTTTTTTGCCAATTCCATCGCCTGTATTTCCAGTGTTTTTGAAATTTTAGCTGGAGAAAAAAGAAATTCCACCAAATTTGCTTCGGCATTGAATTCCATTTCTACTGGTGGGTAAGCTTTCACGTCGCCATTTTGCCCACGACAGGCAATGACTGAAATTTCTTTGTGAATAGGAACCAGTTGCTCCAGGATGCAAGGACCGTCAAAAGCGTTTTCAATATCGGCTGCGCTTCTAAGTACTTGAACTCCTTTACCGTCGTATCCGCCTTTGCGCAGTTTCTGTACTAAGGGCAATTGATTTTTGAAGAGTTCTAAATCCTGTTTTCCTTCAATCAAATAGAAATCAGAAGTAGGAAAACCGTTGTTCTTGTAAAATAATTTTTGAAGTCCCTTGTCTTGCACGACTTTAATGGCGCGTGGTTGCGGAAAAACCTTAATCCCTTCTTTTTCCAATTGCTCAAGTGCTTCAACACATACATTTTCAATTTCTATCGTCACCACATCGCATTTTTTGCCGAAGTCGTGTACCAATTTAAAATTATTGAGATCACCGCGGTAAAACCAATTGCTGATTTCCCTGCAGGGTGCGTGAGTGTCAGGATCGATAAAAGCCATTTCGACGTTGTAGCTGTATGATTTTTGGAGCAACATTCTGCCCAATTGACCACCACCCAAAACGCCTATTTTTAATCCTTTATAGAAGGGTTTTTCCATGGGGTCAAAGATAGAAAAAAGTTGTGAGTTCTTTGTTTGTCCCGTAGGGCTCTTCATTCTGTAGGGTAAAAAGCAACAATTGAGTAATTTTTGTATATTAGACACCTTGTTTTAAAATCGCTACTATGTTGAACATTGTTTTATTTGGCCCTCCGGGCGCAGGAAAAGGCACGCAATCTACAAGATTGCTGGAGAAATATGGTTTGGTGCACCTGTCTACAGGTGATATCTTGAGAGCTGAAATAAATGCCGGAACGGTGTTGGGACTTACGGCGAAGTCACTTATTGATAAAGGTGAGTTGGTGCCCGACGAAGTGGTGATAGGCATGATTGATAATAAAATTAGCGCTAGTGCAAACAAGAACGGTTTTATTTTCGATGGATTTCCGCGCACTACACCACAAGCTAAAGCTTTGGATGAAGTATTGCAGAAAAAAAATACGGGTATCACTTGTATGTTAGCGCTTGAGGTTCCTGAACCTGAACTAATTGTTCGTTTGCTCGAAAGAGGAAAAGTGAGTGGTAGAGCTGATGACCAAGATGAAAACACGGTGATCAACAGAATTAAGGTATACAATGAGTCTACGTTGCCATTGAAAGATTTTTACAAAGCACAAGAAAAATTCGCTGCCATTCACGGTGTTGGAACGGTAGATGCTATTTTTGAATCGCTTTGCGAGGCCATTGACGGCGTTAAAGCCTAACGCAGTTCAAAGTTTCAGGTTCAAAGTTCGAGGGAAGCTAGGTACGGGAATGAAACATTGAACATTTAACTTTTATCATTGAACGAATAAAATGGAAAACAACTTTATAGATTACGTCAAAATTTGCTGTCGTTCGGGCGCTGGAGGTGCGGGTTGCATGCACTTTTTGCGGGATAAGATCACCGATAAAGGTGGTCCAGATGGCGGAAATGGAGGCAGAGGCGGACACATTATTTTGCGTGGCAGTCATCAGCATTGGACTTTACTCCATTTAAAATATAGAAAGCACATTATTGCCGAAAATGGCGAGCCTGGTGGTTCAAGTCATAAGTCAGGTAAAACTGGGGAAGATATTATTTTGGATGTACCTTTGGGTACCATTGTTAAGGATGCCGAAAGTGGAAATGTGGAGTGTGAAATTATTGAGGAAGGGCAAACCTATATCATTGCTCCAGGAGGTAGAGGCGGAATGGGTAATTCAAATTTCAAATCGGCAACCAACCAAATGCCGCAACACCACCAAACAGGTGAAGAAGGAAAAGACGACTGGAAGATTTTAGAGTTGAAAGTTTTAGCCGATGTTGGCTTTGTTGGTTTTCCGAATGCAGGTAAAAGTACTTTATTGTCGGTGATCACCGCTGCAAAGCCCGAGATCGCGGACTATCCTTTTACGACTTTAGTGCCAAATTTAGGTATTGTAAAATACAAAGATTACAAATCATTTGTAGTAGCGGATATTCCTGGAATTATCGAGGGAGCGCACGAAGGGAAGGGCTTGGGTCATCGTTTTTTGCGCCACATTGAAAGAAATTCGATTTTGCTTTTTGTGATTCCTGCCGACAGCAATGACATTAAAAAAGAGTACAACATTTTGTTGAATGAGTTGGAAGAATACAATCCAGAGTTGCTCGACAAAAAAATAGTTTTAGCGATCAACAAGTCTGACATGCTCGATGATGAGCTGAAACGCGAAATCGCCAAGGACTTGCCGCGCGTGCCTTATCTTTTTGTTTCTGCGTTGAAAAAAGAAGGATTAGAGCAATTGAAAGATTTGCTCTGGAAGGAACTCAAATAGAATTCATAACTTTAGCGAATGGTGGAAACAGTCATTCAGTGGGATAGACAGCTGTTCAAGTGGGTCAATCAGAGTTTGTATTCTGATGCCATGGATGTGTTGATGCATTACTTGAGCGAGCGCTTGATCTGGCTACCGATTTACGTTGCGGTGATTTTTTACCTGTTTTACATATTTAGTGAAAAAGTTTGGTGGATATTGCTCGCAGTGGCCATGCTTGTGGCGTCAACCGATGTGGTGTCCTCACATGTTATAAAAAAGTCCGTGCAACGTTATCGTCCCTGTCAAGAAAAAGCATCCCTTGGCTTTGTTGTCCGTCAATATCCAGGAGATGGATGCAGCGAATATGGATTTGTGTCGTCACACGCGAGTAATTCTTTTGGATTGGCAGTTTTTTTTGGCCTACTTTTTTTTGACAAGAACAAATGGTGGTTATGGGGATCATTGCTTTGGGCTTCATTAATAGGCTTTAGTCGTATTTATCTTGGTGTGCATTATCCTTTAGACGTTATTGGTGGAGCGATTTTAGGTGCAAGTTTTGGTTACATTTGGTGGAGGTTTTTAGGTGTGAAATTAAAAAACGTAGAAGCATGAACTTTTTGTCGATAGTGCTGATTTTTTTGGGTGGCGGTGCAGGTAGCGTGTTGCGTTATGGCATTGGCCGAGGTGCTCAGCATTTTGTGCAATGGAATTTTCCGCTGGCGACCTTTATTGCCAATGTGGTGAGTTGCACCGTGATGGCTTTGGTTTTGTATTATTTTAAGGAGAAACCCGCTTTCGAAACAGTATTCAAAACATTTGTGTTGATTGGCTTTTGCGGTGGCTTGAGTACCTTTTCAACTTTTTCGTATGAGACTTTTCTTTTGCTGAAGCAAGGAGAAAAAGGCATGGCTTTTTTAAATGTTGGGTTGAGTGTGCTAATGTGTTTGTCGGTCTTTTATTTTTTTATGAAGGAGGCACGTTAGCAATAGTGTAGTTTTGTTGGCGTTAAATGATTTTAGGCAAGATTATTGTTGCTGTTTTGATGAGATTGTATTTTGTTGAAGATTCGCTATAAATATTTAGTAATAATGTTCTTCCTTTTGGGAGTTGGTATTGTTCGTGCCCAATTGGTGGTGAATCACCAGGACGTAAATTTTCTGGTGCAAAAAGTATTGCTGTGTGACAATATTAAAGTTTCGAATGTGGTGATCAATGCGAACACCAATATGCTGGGCTACTTCAACGGTACGAAGTCGAATGTTGGTTTGAAGGAAGGATTGATTTTAAGCACGGGAAATGTGAGTCACGCCATTGGTCCAAACAATGAAGCAGGCGATCCTATTGACGTTCCGCCCGATCAGAAGAAGGGCTATGGTTTGCCCGGTGATCCTGATTTGGAAAAACTGTCGCCCCCTACGATGGATGCCGCCGTATTGGAATTTGATTTTGTGCCACTTGCCGATTCAATCTCTATTAAATATGTTTTTGCTTCTGAAGAATACCTCGAATATGTGAACAAGGGCGTTAACGATGTTTTTGGGTTTTTCCTGAGTGGGCCCGGTATTTCCGGTCCGTATGCGCGGGGAGCCGTTAATATTGCTTTGACACCCGGCACTTCTACCCCGGTGAGCGTGAATACGATCAACAAAAATAAAAATTCAAATCTGTACATCGACAATGGCACCGGACTTCCGGGAACTGCGCAATACAATAACAATAAGGTGGTGCAGTATGATGGACTTACGCGCCCATTGGTGGCGCGATATCCGGTGACGCCCGGGTTGACTTATCACATTAAGTTGGCTATTGCCGATGTTGGTGATGGTATTTTTGATTCTGCGGTTTTTTTGGAAGCAAACAGTTTTTTTTCAAAAAACTTCAACACGCATCAAATCGTCACTTATGAAAGTCTTTATGAAGGCTGCGACAGCGCTGTGGTGAGTTTGAAAATGACACCTTCTAAATTTAAGATTGGTAAAATTCCTGTCCGTTTACTGGGGACTGCGCAAAATGGCATCGACTATAAAAAGTTGCCCGACTCGGTGATGATCAACCCCATCAACGGAACAGTTTCATTCAATATCGTGCCTTTGAAAGACAATGTTGCCGATGACAATGAGTTTGTTGATATTGTATTGATTAGTTCACCCTGCAGCAGCGATACCATTCATTTTTCTATCAAAGATCTTATGCCTATTGTTGCAACCAGTTATGATACGGTATACTGCGGTCAGCAAATTAATATTACGGCGAAATACAAAGGTGGTGCCGATGCGAGTCTTTCTTGGTTGATGAATGGCAGCGATAAAAAAACCATTTCGGTGAATCCGGGCTGGAACAGTACCGATTATTTTTACACCGTTAACGACCATTGTAAGCAAGGTCCTGTACAAGCCAAAGTGCGCGCTGTGGTGAACAACAAAAAACCAAAGGCGGGTCCCGACCAGCGCTATTGCAGTGGTCCAGATGTGATAGTGGGGGAGTTGCCCAATGCAGGTTTTTCATACAGTTGGAATCCAACAGCAGGATTGAGCAATGCTTTGGTTTCGCAGCCAACGGTTAGTCTCACCAATTCAAGTGGCACTAAAAGTGTAGTCAACTATATTGTAAAAGCCGACAATGGCATGTGTCAGGCGTACGACACTGTAGTAGTATCTGTATTGCCCAATCCATTGGCAAACATTGATCCCGTGAACATGGTGGCTTGCCCGATCTTCTATGTTAATCCTAAAGAAAATTCTCTTGTCGCTGATTCTGTCGAGTATTTTTGGTCGAGTTCAACGGGTCAAAAGAAGAGAGGAAAAAATGCGATTCTTGCTTTTCCCACGCAGGGTTTTTACAGCTTGTATTTAACGGTGACAAATTATGGCATGTGCAGTTCGCAAGACAGTGCGTCCCATAACGTTGAAATATTAACGCCGCCGGTCGCTGACTTTACTTTGAGCGATACGGTTGTTAATATGATTACTCCCACCATTAGCATTACAGGTAATGCGCAATTGGCTGACACTTGTTTTTCTGATGTGTTGAGTCCAACAGGCGTTTTGCTGTTCGCCTCTCCTACTTGTGATTATACTTTCGATATTCCTACAGCGGGCAACAACAAGGTGGTGCAATACGTCATTGCGAAAAATGGTTGCAGAGATACCTTAGAAAAAAATATTTATGTGAAGCCCGAGTACTTTGTGTATGCACCGAATGCCTTT
This sequence comes from Flavobacteriales bacterium, assembly GCA_947444925.1. Classification (GTDB taxonomy): domain Bacteria; phylum Bacteroidota; class Bacteroidia; order Flavobacteriales_C; genus JAHEZL01. Next base: position 115,052 of record CANFBW010000002.1, read on the forward strand.
ACGATCAATGGCGACGGTTTGAACGAAGAATTTAAGGTGTATTATTCATGGGCGATTACCGACTTCGACTTCACGGTTTACGACAGATGGGGTCACGAGATGTATCACCAAGTGGGTGATGGCCGAGAAGTGTCATGGGATGGCCGAGCGCTCGATGGCAGCATGCAACCCATTGGTGTGTATGTGTACAAGTACACTTATTCGCGTCCGCTTCGGGGAAAGATGGTAGATAAAGTGGCGGGATACGGTCACATCACCTTGTTGCGATAGTTTGCTTATTGTGCCTACTTGTGTTAAATTCGTGATTCAAAATACAGCACTTTGACGATAGCCTATCTTTCTACTTTTTATCCTTTTCGCGGCGGAATCGCGCAATTTAATGCTTCGTTCTACCGAGCTTTAGAGAAGGAGCATGTTGTTCACGCTTTTACTTTTACGCGACAATATCCTGAGTTTCTATTTCCGGGAAAAACGCAAATGGTGGAGGAGAAAGACAATGCCGATAAAATTCCTGCTGAGCGTTTGCTGGATACCGTGAATCCTTTTACCGGAAGTATCACTGCCAAGGCCATCAATAAAACAGAACCCGATATTTTATTGATGAAATATTGGATGCCTTTTTTTGCGCCATCGCTAGGGGCTGTGGCTGCCAAGATGAATTCAAATACCAAGACGATTGCGATTTTAGACAACGTGCTTCCACATGAAAAGCACTTTTACGATATTCCACTCACCAAGTATTTTTTAAATCAGTGCGATGGTTTTGTAGTGATGAGCGATGCCGTGAAAAAAGATTTACTGAGCTTGAAGCCTGATGCTAAATTTATTTTGCACCAACATCCTTTCTACGATCATTTCGGACCCATCGAGGACAGCGCTGCTGCACGTGCAAAACTGAGCATTGCAGTGGATCAAAAGGTGCTTTTGTTTTTTGGATTTATTCGCGGTTACAAAGGCTTGGATATTTTGTTGGAAGCCTTTAAAAATGCGGGTAACGACTATACCTTGCTCATTGCCGGAGAACCCTACGAAGATTTTGAAAAATACCAACCTGCCATCGACGCTTTGAAAGCTGCAGGAAAGAATGTTGTTGACCACATTCGCTACATTGAAGACCACGAGGTGCCCACCTTATTTTCTGCTTCCGATGTGTGCGTGCTGCCCTACAAAAGCGCGACCCAAAGCGGTATCGCTTCTATCGCCATGCATTTTGAGTTGCCGATGATTGTCACCAATGTGGGCGGTTTGCCGGAGGAAGTGGACAATGGAAAAACGGGAATGATTGCCACTGAGGTGTCTGCGCCTGCTGTATGGCAAGCCATTGACGCATACTTTAAAAATAATTTAAAGTCGACTTTTCAGCAAAACATTGCTGCCACTAAGCAGCAGCGCTCTTGGAAAAATTTGGCGGAGGCAGTGGTTGCTTTTTCAAAAACGATTTAGTGCTCGTCGCCACTTGCTTGCACGGCCAATGTTTATGCAGGATAGTGTGGTCTGCGGAAATCTATCTGCAATAAATTTCGAACACCTTCTTTTTTATCGAATACAATAGTTATTTTTGGACCTTTCTGAAAAATATGCAAACAAAAACAGTACAACCAGCGGTTACTTTAGAGGTGGCAAAATCTGTCGGACTTCTTGAAAGCGAATTCGAAAAAATAAAATCCATATTGGGACGTGATCCTAATTTTACGGAGTTGAGTATTTTTTCAGTGATGTGGTCAGAACATTGTTCGTACAAAAATTCCATCAAATGGTTGAAGACATTGCCAAAGAAAGGCGATAGAATGTTGGTGGAAGCGGGAGAAGAAAATGCAGGTTTGGTGGATATTGGATCTGGTTTGGCGTGCTGTTTTAAAATAGAATCACACAATCATCCATCTGCTTTGGAGCCCTACCAAGGGGCTGCGACGGGAGTGGGAGGAATCAACCGCGATATTTTCACCATGGGTGCTCGTCCCATTGCTCAATTGAATTCACTTCGTTTTGGAAATATTGAATTGGCCCGAACCAAATGGTTGGTAAAAGGTGTGGTATCAGGTATTGGACATTACGGCAATGCCTTTGGCGTGCCGGTAGTAGGGGGTGAAGTGTTTTTTGACGATTGTTACAATACCAATCCTTTGGTAAACGCCATGTCTGCGGGTATCGTAAAGGTAGGTGAAACCATTTCTGCGATTTCTGAAGGTCCTGGAAACCCAGTTTTTATAGTAGGTTCAGCGACAGGTAAAGATGGAATCCACGGAGCAACATTTGCTTCTGAAGACATTACTGAGGATTCAGAAGACAAAATTCCAGCGGTACAAGTTGGTGATCCGTTTCAAGAAAAATTGTTGTTGGAGGCTTCTTTGGAATTGATCAAAACTGGCGCTGTTGTTGGCATGCAAGATATGGGTGCGGCAGGAATCACCTGCTCTACCTCAGAGATGAGTGCGAAGGGAAAATGTGGAATGGAAATTCATTTGGACAAGGTGCCGATGCGTCAAGCGAATATGGAGCCTTTCGAAATTTTGTTGTCTGAATCACAAGAGCGCATGCTCGTAGTGGTGCACAAAGGAAGAGAAAAAGAAGTGCTGGATATTTTTGAGAAATGGGATTTGAACTGTGTTGAAATTGGTACGGTTACAGCCGGCGAACGCATCAAATATTATTTCCATGGAGAATTGGTTGCCGACGTTCCTGCCGATGATTTGGTTTTGGGTGGTGGTGCTCCAGTGTATGAAAGAGAATACAAAGAACCTGCGTCTTATGCAGAATCAAAAAAATTCAATATCGCTCAAATCGAAGAGCCTTTGAACTTACAAGAAGTTATCGAAACGATGATCACCCACCCCAACTTGGCTTCTAAAGCATGGGTAATTCAACAATACGACTCTATGGTGGGTACTGCCAATATGAGTACCAATCAGCCCACTGATGCGGGGATAGTGAACATCAAAGGTACCGATAAAGCGATTGCTTTAACGGTTGATTGCAACGCTCGTTACGTAAATGCCGATCCTGAGATCGGAACGATGATTGCGGTTTGCGAAGCGGCGCGAAACATTGTTGTTTCGGGCGGTGAACCGGTGGCGATCACCAATTGTTTGAATTTTGGAAATCCATATGTTCCTGAAGTATACTGGCAGTTTGTTGGTGCTATCAAAGGTATGGGCGAAGCTTGCCGTCGTTTGGGTACGCCTGTAACGGGAGGAAATGTTTCATTTTACAACCAATCTACCTTAGATGGAAAAGTGGTTCCTGTATTTCCTACGCCAACAATTGGTATGTTGGGAATAGTAGACGACAAAAGCACCATAACGCCACTTGGTTTTCAGAAAAAGGGCGATTTGATTTTTATGCTCGGTAGCGCGCATGACGACATTAGTTCTTCGCAATATTTGGTTTCTATTCACGGTGTGAAGTCTTCTCCTGCTCCATATTTCAATCTCGACGAAGAAGTGGAATTGCAAAAGGTGGTGAAAAAATTAATCGGCGCTGCAGTAATAGAGTCGGCGCACGACGTTTCTGACGGTGGTTTGTTTATAACGCTTTTTGAATCAGGTTTGCCAAAGTCTTTGGGCTTTGACATTACCCTGCCAATTGAATTCCGCAGAGATGCTTTCTTGTTTGGGGAATCTCAGTCGAGAGTGATTGTTTCCATTCGCGAAGAAAACCACGATGCTTTCTTGAAAGTACTTGAAGGTTCAACGATGCCACATACTTTATTAGGACACGTGACCAAAGGCGAGTTGCGTATTGACGACGAGAGCTACGGTTTTGTAGAAGATTTAAGAGTACAATTCGACAGCGCGTTGGGCGATTTGTTGAATAAGTAACAGAGCTTTTATTTTAATGTGGCGGCGATGTATTGCGCAATCAAGAGGTTTCCTCTGGCATTAAGGTGTGTGTCGTAGTGCCAGTACAGCAAGGCCCTTTCGCTTTCGAAATGTTTTTTGGATTCCCTGATTATAAAGGGTTTGCTGTCGTGAAAATCAACGGCATTTTCTGTTGCAACACTACTGAGTAATTTACTGAGCGGCGATGCGCAGGTGTCGGAAGTCCATTCTTTTTTTCCATACAACAACCACTGGTACACCTCTTCTTTTGAGGGCAGTAAATAGATTTTGAGTGCTATGTTTTTTTCGCGCATCAACTGCATTGTTGCTCTAAGTGTTGCTTTTAGTGCCTTGTAGTTTTTATGTGTTTCTATCTCACAATTGCAACAGCCATAATTTTCAAATTCTTTAGCATAGTTGCTGTAGAAGGTGATTTCTTGATTTTTGTTTATTTTTTTGCGGAGCAGTAGCGCTTGTTTGTCTTCGCTGTGCGCAAGAGACTCAAGTGCGCAACGCAGGGGTGATTTTTCTCGAAATGCAAAAAAAGAGTCGCGTGCTCTTTCTGTTTTTTTGGCTACGGTATACAGCTCATCGGTGTTCCGGAGCGGACCATAGTTGCCTTCTAGGTCATTGCCGGCAAAGAGCAACCAAAGTACTGGCGCGCCTTTTTTAAGAGAAATATTTTTGAGTTCGCGTTGCAGTAAATGAAATTGCTCCCATGGTCCGTTTCCTGAAACAGAAAGATTGTAGCTGTTGTAGTGGAGGTTGGAATAAAGTAATTCACTAATGGTGCTATCTTGCGTGCACATGCCAACTCCGAATGAATCGCCAATCAAAAGCGCATCACAATTTTTTTTTGTGTGTGCGTTGTTGCGAAATCCGAGTGCGTCTGTTTTGATGTGTAGTATTTGTTCGCGCGCATTTGGGTTATTGCTGGGCGCATCACTGTAGTGGATGTCGCGCTCTTGCAAGGGCTTGTATTTTTGAAGCAGGGGCAGGTCGGTAGATGCGAATAAACTTTCTTGTTCTGCTTGCCAATTGCGGTAAATGTTTATGCTGAGATCGATAGCAGAAATTGAAATGCACAACAGTGTAACAAGAAAAAAGTAATTGCGCGTGCTGCTGTTTTTATTCAGGAGTTCGCGCTTGCGCCAGATGAGAAAAAGTGCGGTCAGAAAAACGAGGGAGAGCAATATAAAAGCCGATTTTCCCCAAATGAGGCCACTCGCCAAAGGCAATAGGTAAGCTGTGCAAAGAAAAAATAGCAGTGCGAAAAATCTTTTTTTCATCGTGCTAAATATAGCAATAGTGCGCGTTGTTTATTGAATCGTTGCGAAAAGGAAGGGCTAAAACATTATTTTACATTGAGGCATCAAGGCGCGTAAAAGATCTATGTCGGTGCTAGAAATAGGATTTCCTCTGAGGTCAAGCAGCTCTAATTTTTTCAGGAGTGCAATTTCTTCGGGCACGATTTTTATGTTATTGTCTTTGAGTGAAAGGGATTTCATTTGTACTAAATCAAAAAGAGAAGTAGGTATTGTTTCAATGGTGTTTCCTTCTAGTATCAATGTTTGCAGGTTTTGTAGGTTGCCAATTTGAGTTGATATTTTTTTGATTTTACAAGCGACCAAAGTCACTTCTTTCAATTGTAGGCATTTGGTAATACTGCGCGGAAATCCATGCAGATTGGAATTGTAAATGGTGATCGAGCGCAGTTTTGGGATTTTCGAAATGGCAGCGCCAACACGAAAGGTGTCGGTGCTATTGCTGTGTATCTGCAGGGTCTGTAAGTTGAGCAGTGTGGCCATTTCTGATGGCAGTGAGTCGAGCGCGCTTTGTTGCAGCAGCAATACTTCTAAAAGTTGCCAGTTGACCATTGAAGTCGGAAAGTGCTGCAGCGGGTTTTGAGCAATTTGCAAATACACCAATTCGCTGAGAGCGCCCATTTCGGTGGGTAATGTGCTCAAGCGGTTGTTGCGCAATACTGCGATTTGCAAGTGCGGCAGGCGTTTTATTTTTTGAATGTCTTTGCTGAGGTCTTCGTTTTCGGATTGCAATTTGTATACGTCATCTTTTGATTTCATAGCTTCTTCAAAGGAACTGAAGGTTTTGGCTTGCAGCGGTCCATATTTATTGAAGGGGCTTTCGGCATCTTGTGCAACACTGCATTTGCAGAGAAAAACAAAGAGGAAGAGGGAGAATGTTTTCATATCTGCCATTAAAATAAGAAGTTCTTAACAAATTCTGTTTAAATAATTTTGCGAGGGCTATAAAAGAAAAATAATTTACATCCCTATTTTTGATTTACGTAAATTGCCACAAATTGATAGAGTACCTATGAGACAGCTGAAAATTACCAAATCCATCACCAACAGAGACAGCATTACCTTAGACAAGTATTTGCAGGAAATTGGTAAAGTAACATTGATCACTTCGGAAGAAGAAGTAGAGTTGGCTGTGAAGATCAGAGCCGGTGATGCGCAAGCGTTGGAGCGATTGACAACAGCGAATCTTCGCTTTGTGGTGTCGGTTGCAAAACAATACCAAAATCAAGGCTTGTCATTGCCTGATTTGATCAACGAAGGCAACTTGGGTTTGATCAAGGCTGCACAAAGATTTGATGAAACAAGAGGTTTTAAATTTATATCCTACGCCGTATGGTGGATTCGTCAGTCTATTATTGCTGCGATTGCCGACCAAAGCAGAATGGTGCGCCTGCCTTTGAACAAAGTAGGTAATCTTACAAAAATTAAGAAGGGGATCTCTGATCTCGAACAACGATTGGAAAGAGAACCAACGGTGGAAGAGATTGCTGAAGCCGTAGAAATGGAGGTGGATGAAGTGGTTGGTGCCATTAGTATTTCTGGGCGACATACTTCATTGGATGCTCCTTTTCAAGAAGGTGAAGACCATGGTTTGATAGATATTATTCAAAATGAAGATTCACCGACAGCCGATAAAAAATTAATTTTCGAATCTTTGCATGCTGAAATTCAGCGCTCTCTGTCAACTTTGACTGAGCGCGAGGCCGATGTGTTGCGTATGTTTTTTGGCATTGGCTTGCCTCATGCCTACACTCTCGAAGAGATTGGCAATAAACACGGTTTGACACGCGAGCGCGTTCGTCAAATTAAAGAGAAAGCAATTCGTCGATTGAAGCACCACACTAAAAGCAAATTGCTAAGATCTTATTTGGGATAGCAACTTGCCATCATTGTACAAAGCCATCTTTGCAAAAAGATGGCTTTTTTTATGTCACACCGAGTCGCTATCTATCAGATATACAGTGGTGTTGTGTTGGAAACGAATTCTGCTTTAATAATATTATTTCAAAAAACGTAATCAGCTAAATATTGTTTCTTTCCTTTAAAATTAAGGATTATGGAAATTATTTTTTTATTTTTATTTTTATTATGTGGAAACGAATTGTATATTTGTGTCACTAGGTTAAAGTTGTAAGGCACCGTGGTGTTTCGGTTCAATATCGTTCTTTCTATTACTCAAGTTGTAAGCTTATTGATTGGCTGAAAAACACGAGTTCCTTATAAAGTTGTTTTATTATTTTCATCCCTCTAAAAGTCACCTGCGCTCCAGGTGACTTTTTCATTTAAACCATTTTTATTTTTGTTAGTCTTATCTTTGCTTCATGAAAGGTAAAATCGTTTTGTTTTTTATTCTTTGCTGTTCGCTGCTTGTGGCACAATCTAATACTGTAACAGGACAACTGAATGACAGCAGTAATTCTATTTCTGTGAGAGAGGCGGAGGTATTGTTGGTGAATAACTCGGATTCAACCCTGCGCTATAAAGGAGAGACCCGTGATGATGGATTTTTTAAAATTAATGTTGCTGTTCGGGGAGCTTATCAGCTATTGATTGCGACAAAGGGTTATTTGCCGTACGCACAAAACATTGAAATAAATGGCAGTGACGTGGCTTTGGGTAAAATAGAGCTGCGCTTGCAAAGCATTGCCTTGGCTAAAATTAAAATTTCGGGCAGTGCTGTCCTTAATAAGCAAGACACCATTCAGTACAATGCTAGTTCTTACAAAACCAATGTAGATGCAACGGTAGAAGAATTAGCGAAAAAAATGCCCGGACTCACACTTGAAAACGGGGTAATGAAAGCGCAAGGTGAAGATGTAAAAAAAGTGCTCGTTGATGGCAAACCTTTCTTTGGTGACGATGCCACCCTGGCTTTGAAAAACATTTCTGCCGACATGGTGGCGCGCATTGAGGTATTTGACCAGTGGAGCGATCAAGCGGTGTTTACTGGTTTTGACGACGGGCAAGCGTCAAAAACCATCAACATCATCACCAAGAAAAATGTTAAAAATGGCATTATTGCCAAGGCTTATACAGGCTATGGCGACGGAGATAAATACCAGGGCGGGGGTAATTTTAATTATTTTAAAGGCAATCGCCGCTTCACATTGTTGGCCTTGACGAACAATATCAATCAGTCGAATTTTTCTATGCAAGATCTCACGGCCGCCACCGGATCGTCGGCCCCGCCAATGATTTTGGGTAGAGCTGGTGGACCAAACAATGCCAGTAATCCTGTCAATAATTTTATGGTCAGCGGTCAGCCGGGCATCAATGCGGCGAATTCACTCGGACTCAATTACAGTGATTTTTGGGGCAGTAAAATGAAGTTTACCGGCAGTTATTTTTTCAATCACATCAATAACACCAACAATCAATCTTTGGCACGTCAGTATTACTCTGTGAGCGATACAGCGCAGCTTTACAACGAAAGCAGTGTAAATACCAGCGCCAATTACAACCACCGCGCCAATGTTCGTTTTGAGTATTATATTGATTCGCTGAATTCCATTATTGCAACGCCCTCGTTCTCTTTGCAAAGCGGAAATTCACTTTTGAACGTAAATGGATTGAATGCCTTGACTACAGGCGATTCTTTGAATTCGTCTGTCAATTCCTATACCGCTCAAAACAGTACTTATCGCGCCATCAACGACCTGCTTTTTCGGCACCGTTTTGTAAAAAAAGGAAGAACTCTTTCTTTTAATGTGCGTGAGGAATGGAGCAATAGAAATGCCAATGGTGATTTGGCGGCAGAAAATTACTATTTCTCCACTGTTCTGACAAAGAGTTTGCGCCAAAGTACGGTGCAGAATAGTCCGAATCAAAGTCATGCCCTTACAGTGAATTACACCGAGCCGATAGGAAAATGGAGTCAAATTCAAGTAAGCTACAAGGGTACTTATCTCACTAATTATTTGGGCGTTGAAACAAGCAATAACAGTAATCTTTTATTGATGTTTACCGATAGTTCACTGAGCAATAAAATGCAAACTAATTTTTTCACACATTTGCCGGGAGCAGCATTTCGCATCAACAAAGGTAAGAGCTTGCTGTCGTTAGGAGCGGATTACCAATATTCTTTGATGTACGGTGATCAAAGTTTTCCAACAACATCAACCTTGAATAAAACTTTTCAAAATGTACTTCCCAACGGGATGTTCAGGTATAAGTTTTCCAAAAATATGGATTGGCGCGTGAACTTGCGCAATCGCATTGATTTGCCCAATGCGTCGCAGTTGCAGGAAGTATGGAACAATAGCAATCCCTTGCTTCTTTCGCTTGGTAACGCAGCTTTAGTGCCTCAAAATGTGTGGGTGTTGTACAATCGCTTTTCATACACGAATCCGGTAAACGCACAGTCGTGGATGGTTTTTGCGATGCTGCGCAAAATTGAGCATTACGTTTCAAATTCAACCTCGTTGCTGGCAGTAGATACAGTGTTGCAGGGCAAAAGTCTTTTGGCGGGAACACGCTATACACAGCCTATAAATGTTGATGGATATTGGAATTCGCGCGTGTATGTGGTGTATGGAACACCGCTGAAAAAATTGAAGATGAATTTGAACTTAACCACCGGGTTTTTCTCATCGGCAACACCAACCTTAATGAATGCCAAGCGTGGGATTTCCAATTCATATTCGTTTAATGAAGCAGTGTCGCTGTCGAGCAACATCAGTGAAAACATTGATTTCACGTTGAGTACAACGGCCAATTACAATATCGTCAACAATTCATTGCAGGCGAATGCTTACAACTATTTCAACCTGGTGACCTCTGCTAAAGTGACCTACCGATTTTGGAAGGGCGCGGTGCTGCAATCTGAATTGAACCACACATGGTACGCCGGTTTGAATCAAAATTTCAACATCAATTACGCTTTGTGGAACTCGTCGGTGGCCAAAAAAATTGGCAAAGAAGATGCTTTTGAAATCAAACTTTCAGTGTTTGATGCCCTGCAGCAAAACAACAGTGTGTCGAGAAATGTGAGCGATACCTATGTTGACGACCTTAAAAGTTTGGTTTTGCAGCGCTATTTTATGCTGACGGCGACCTACAAAATCAAAAAATTAAAGGCGGGAGATCTGCCCGGCGAAAAGCCTTGAAATTAACGGAAATAGACTTCCTCTTTAAATTAATTCAAGTTTTTGCCTCTAGTCCTTTGCTTGTATGCTAAAATTCTTATTTTTGGCTACTACTCAATAAGAGCTATAATACAAAAACCAATTGACATGGCATTTGATATCGAAATGATTAAAGCTGTTTACTCTAAATTTCCATCTAGAGTAAGTGCAGCGAGAAAGGTGGTCGGCCGACCTTTGACATTGACCGAAAAAATCCTTTATACACATTTGTGGCAAGGTGAGTCTTCAGAGTCGTACAAACGCGGCGGATCTTATGTTGACTTTGCGCCAGACCGCATCGCTTGTCAAGATGCTACTGCGCAAATGGCTTTGTTGCAATTTATGCAGGCTGGAAAAAGCCGTGTTGCCGTACCCACTACAGTTCATGCTGATCACTTGATTCAGGCTAAATTGGGCGCGAAATCAGATTTAAACACATCAAACATCACCAATAAAGAAGTATTTGATTTCTTGAGTACGGTGACCAATAAATACGGTATCGGTTTTTGGAAACCAGGAGCAGGTATCATTCACCAAGTGGTGTTGGAAAACTATGCTTTCCCTGGTGGAATGATGATTGGAACCGATTCTCACACGGTAAATGCAGGTGGATTGGGAATGGTGGCCATCGGTGTAGGTGGTGCTGATGCGGTAGACGTTATGTCGGGAATGGCTTGGGAATTAAAGTTTCCAAAACTAATCGGTATTAAATTAACAGGTAAATTAAACGGATGGACGGCTTCTAAAGACGTTATCCTGAAAGTAGCTGGCATACTCACTGTAAAAGGAGGAACAGGTTGCATCGTTGAATATTTTGGAGAAGGAGCAGAGTCTTTGAGTTGCACAGGTAAAGGAACCATTTGCAATATGGGTGCTGAAATTGGCGCTACCACGTCCACTTTTGGTTACGATGAATCAATGGAACGTTACCTGCGTTCTACCAGCAGAAATGATGTTGCTGATGCTGCTAATGCGGTGAAGGAACATTTAACTGCTGACCCTGAAGTTTACGCTAATCCAGAAAAATATTTCGACCAAGTAATTGAAATCAACTTGAGTGAATTGGAGCCACATGTAAATGGTCCGTTCACACCAGATAGAGCAACGCCTATTTCTCAGTTGAAAGCAGAAGCTATTGCCAACGAATGGCCTTTGAAAATTGAATGGGGCTTGATCGGTTCTTGCACCAATTCATCTTACGAAGATTTGGCCAGATCGTCTTCTATCGCGCAACAAGCGGTGGATAAAGGTTTGGTTACAAAGGCAGAATTCGGTATCAATCCTGGATCTGAGCAAGTGCGTTACACTGCCGAAAGAGATGGTTTGTTAGCTCCTTTCGACAAAGTGAATGCTACTTTGTTTACCAATGCTTGCGGGCCATGTATTGGTCAGTGGGACAGAGCGGGTGCTGATAAAAAAGAAAAAAACACCATTATTCACTCTTTCAACAGAAACTTTGCGAAGAGAGCCGATGGTAATCCAAATACATTTGCCTTCGTTGCTTCGCCAGAAATCGTTGCTGCATTGGCAATTGCTGGTGATCTTGGTTTCAATCCATTAACAGATACTTTAACCAACGACAAAGGAGAACAAGTTAAATTCGACGCACCTAAAGGTGACGAATTGCCTGCTAAAGGTTTTGCTGTAGAAAACAATGGCTACCAAGCGCCAGCTGCCGATGGTTCATCAGTGGTGGTAGCGGTGAGTCCAACTTCTGATCGTTTGCAATTGTTAGAAGAGTTTACGCCTTGGAACAAGAAAAATATCACCGGTGCTAAATTGCTGATTAAAGCAAAAGGAAAATGTACTACGGATCATATTTCTATGGCTGGTCCATGGTTGAAATACAGAGGTCACTTAGACAACATTTCTAACAACTGTTTGATTGGTGCTGTTAACGCCTTTGGTGAAGCCGTAAATAAAGTAAAAAATCAATTGACGGGTGAATTTGGTGAAGTGCCTGCAGTAGCGCGCGCTTACAAAGCAGCTGGTGTTCCTACCATCGTTGTTGGTGATGAAAACTATGGCGAAGGTTCTTCAAGAGAACACGCTGCTATGGAGCCTCGCTTCTTAGGTGTTGTTGCGGTATTGGTGCGTTCATTCGCTCGTATCCACGAAACCAACTTGAAAAAACAAGGAATGTTGGGATTGACTTTCGCTAATCCTGCTGACTACGATAAAATTCAAGAAGACGATACCATCGACTTCACTGACTTAGAGCAATTCGCTCCAGGAAAACCATTGACTTTGAAATTTACACATGCCAATGGAAGTGTTGACGAAATCAAATGCAACCACACTTACAACGACAGCCAAATCGGTTGGTTTGTTGCGGGTTCGGCGTTGAATTTAATTAAAATGGAAGCCGCTAAAAGTGGTGCTACAGCTTAATTAAAATTGATATATTGAATAAGATCCCCACTGAATTTCAGTGGGGATTTTTATTTACTTTTAGTTTGTTGGAGGATGAAAGGCTTTTTGAAAAGCGATGTGAATAATAAAATAAATGATTGTCCGCAATCGTAACCGTTGTGTGCCGAAATTGGCGATAGATACTTCAAAGACCGAAACTTCGTTTCTCCTCTTAGGCTCAAATCTCAGGAAGACAAATGTAACCGATTACCAACAAAAGTTTTTTGACAATGGTTGTCTTCCTGAGGTACTCCGAAGGATCTATCGCCCCTCCGCCTCACCTAGCGTTCTTTTCGCTAAGTGATGTTTCCACTCTCAAAGCCTGAGGCTTATTTTCTGTTGACTAGATGAGGCTTCGCCCATAAGTGTTCGAAACCTTAATTAGTGAAAATTGGCTTAGCGAAGAGAACGTGAAGCCAAGTGTGTACTGCGGCGCTTATTCTGATGCTATAGATGGTGCAGTGCTGCGTAAGTTACACTTGCACAATAAATGCTTTTTGGAATTGCATTGTTCAAATATTTGCCTATCTTAGAAACAGAGACGCCAGTCTCCAGGGAATTTTCTTTACTCTTCTTAGTGTTTTTTTTATTTATTTAAACTAATGACTATGAAGACGAATGCCTTTATTAAATTGACTTTTGCTGTGCTTTTGTGTAGTGCTTTTTCTATAAGCGCAGTAGCCCAAACCTTTCGCGTGGTTGGCTATGTGCCCAATTGGATCAGCGTGGCCACTTTTGCCAACAGTTTTGATTATTCCAAAGTTAGCCACATCAATTTCGCGTTTCAAAATCCAAATTCAGCGGGGATCATGACGGAGTCGAGCACTGGTCTG